>NZ_CAMLGT010000102.1 GCF_946479605.1 uncultured Lacibacter sp. | reverse complement strand
CCTGCGGCTAATTGCATACTCGGCGCCAGTACTTCTTTTAAACTCATGGTGCCATAGTTGGCCAACATTAAACACAACCCACCAACAGTACCTGGTGTTACAGCTGCCAACGGGCCATATTCTGGTGGAAAATTATATCCCTTGCTTTTGTAATACTCAGCTGTTGCTCCTGTTGGTGCAACACCTAATGCATTAATGCCAATTACTTTTCCTGTTTTTGGGTTATAAATAAGCGCCTGCGTTTCGCCGCCCCAGCTTAACACATCCCACATGGTACAAGTAGCACCAAGCATTGCACAGGCTGCATCAACAGCGTTGCCACCTTTTTGAAAGATCATGCTTCCGGCTGTTGCAGCTAAGGGTTTGCCCGTAATAGCCATCCAGTTTTTTCCATGCAGCACAGGTTTTTGTGTTTGCTGAGAAAAAACGAGTGATGAGCAGGTCGTAAAGAGTGATAGAAGAAAAAGTTTTCTCATGCGTTGAAGTTTAGTGTTTTAAAGTTAGGAATTGAACCGGTACAACGCCTTTTCTGTGATAAACGGTTAATTGAATAAAACCGATGGTTGAGCCTGTGACAAGAATCAGTGACTGTACATTTTGACAGGAGTCTATTTAGTCGTAAATTGAAAGTTGCGAACGTTTAAATTTTTACTGTATGAAACAATTTATTTCGATTAAAGAAAAACGTGTTGCTGCGATTGTGTTGTTTGTGGTGTTGGGTGGCATTGGATTAAACCAACTCTGGCATGAAAAAGAATATGCCCAGTTGGGTAAAAACATGGCATCGTTATATCAAGACAGGTTGATGCCCTCGGGTTATTTGTTTGAGATCAATGATCATCTTTATCAAAAGAAAATACTGCACATGAATAAAGCCGTTTCAGCAGAGGAATTGACGGCCCAGTTGCAAAAGCATGATGTTGCTGTTATGCAGCTGATTGATGCATATGAAAAAACCTATCTCACAAAAGATGAACAGCAACACTGGAAGGCTTTATTAACAAGCCTGGCAGCTTATAAAACAGCAGAAAAGAATTTTAGAGCCGGTTCAGATGCATACGCTTATGAACAGCTGCTGGATAAGCATTTTCTGCAGGCACAGGCAGCTTTGAACAATTTAAATGATGTGCAGGCGAGAGAAGGTAGTGTGTTGCAACATAATTCGAAAGCAATTATTAACCATACCGTTATTCAATCGTATTTGCAGATTGCGATGTTAGCTATAATTGCTGTAATAGCTGCTATTTTGTTGTTGGCACGTGATAATCCGTTCTTTCCAACAGAAAGGAAAGCTGCATTGAATTGATCAATACAATTTTTTCAAGGGACTTGTTTTCCATTTTTCAAATGCAGCTAAGGCTTCGTCACGCAGCAGTTGTTTGGTTTCCACTTTTCTGTTAGCATATGAACGCTCGATTTCTTTGTAAATGAAGTTGTCATCAAAATCTATAGCTGCCGCATCTTCTTTAGTATTCGCAAAATAAATTTTTGATGCCCTTGCCCAATAGATAGCGCCTAAGCACATGGGACAGGGCTCGCAGCTGCAATAAATTTCGCAACCATCGAGTTGGTATGCATTTAATGATTTGCATGCATTACGTATGGCAACCACTTCTGCATGTGCCGTGGGATCTTTGCTGGAAGTAACTTCATTTACACCAGTCGCAATGATCTTTCCTTCTTTCACAATTACAGCCGCAAATGGACCGCCTTTTCCACTGTCAACGTTTTCAATGGAAAGGCGAATGGCTTCACGCATGAAATCTTCTTTTGTTAATTGGCTCATGAATATTTTTTTAATGCAGATAAAAAATCCCGCTTTTTTACAGCGGGATTTAAGTTTATGAATTAAAAACATGCAGGCCTTGTCAGCGCCCCGACTGTTATTATCCTTTTGCAAATTCAGCACGTATCACATTCAACGCACCACCTGCTTTGAACCACTCAATTTGCTGAGCGTTGTAGCTGTGGTTAACGGTTATGTTTTCGCTACTGCCATCTTTGTGATTCAGCACCAGTTGTAAAGGTTGGCCCGGGGTAAAGCTGGTTAAGCCAATTACATCAATGCTGTCATCTTCAAGGATCTTATCGTAATCTTCTTTGTTGGCAAACGTTAATGCCAGCATACCTTGCTTCTTCAGGTTGGTTTCGTGAATACGTGCAAATGATTTCACCAATACCACACGCACACCTAAGTGACGAGGCTCCATCGCTGCATGTTCACGGCTGCTACCTTCACCATAGTTTTCATCACCAACAACAATTGAACCAACACCTGCTGCTTTGTAAGCACGCTGCGTTGCAGGAACAGGACCGTATTCGCCCGTTAACTGGTTCTTTACGTTATCTGTTTTTTCGTTGAAGAAGTTTACTGCGCCAATCAACATGTTGTTACTGATGTTATCGAGGTGGCCACGGAATTTCAACCATGGACCAGCCATTGAAATATGATCAGTCGTACACTTTCCTTTTGCTTTGATGAGGAGTTTCAATCCTTTCAGATCTGTGCCTTCCCAAGGAGCAAAAGAATACAACAGTTGCAAACGCTTACTGTCTGCTTTTACATCAATGATAACACCGCTGCCATCTTCAGCTGGAGCCTGGTAACCGGCATCTTCAACCGCAAAACCTTTTACAGGCAATTCATCACCACTTGGCGGATCGAGTTTTACCTGCTCACCTTTTTCATTAGTTAATGTATCAGTTACTGGATTGAATGTAAGATCACCGGCGATTGCCAATGCAGTAACCAATTCCGGACTTGCAACAAACGCTAAAGTATTGGGGTTGCCATCAGCACGCTTGGCAAAGTTTCTGTTGAATGAGTGAACGATGGTGTTGCGTTCTTGCTTTTCTGCACCCATACGATCCCACATACCAATACAAGGTCCGCATGCGTTTGCAAATACGGTAGCACCAATTTTTTCAAATGTGCTCAGGTAACCATCTCTTTCAATCGTATAACGCACCAGTTCACTACCGGGGGTAATGGTGAATTCAGCTTTCGTTTTCAGACCTTTTTCAGCAACCTGTTTTGCAAGACTTACTGCACGGCTGATGTCTTCGTAAGAAGAGTTGGTACAGCTACCGATCAAACCTACTTCCACTTTCGTAGGCCATCCGTTTTTAGCTGCCATTTCTTTCATTTGCGAAATGGGGGTAGCTAAATCCGGAGTGAAAGGTCCGTTTAAGTGTGGCTCCAGTTCGCTCAGATTAATTTCAATTACTTTATCGAAATACTTCTCAGGATTCGCATATACTTCAGCATCGCCGGTTAAGTATTCTTTAATAGCATCTGCAGCATCTGCAACTTCTGCACGGCCGGTAGCTTTCAGGTAGCGAGCCATGCTCTCATCGTAACCGAATGTAGAAGTGGTTGCACCAATTTCAGCACCCATGTTACAGATAGTGCCTTTTCCTGTACAGCTCATGCTTGTTGCACCTTCGCCGAAATATTCAACAATGGCATTAGTACCACCTTTTACAGTAAGAATACCTGCAACTTTTAAGATCACATCTTTTGGAGCTGTCCAGCCATTAAGTTTGCCGGTAAGTTTCACACCGATCAGTTTCGGCATCAACAGTTCCCAGCTCAAACCTGCCATTACATCGCAGGCATCAGCACCACCCACACCAATCGCAATCATACCTAAGCCACCAGCATTTACGGTGTGGCTGTCGGTACCAATCATCATACCACCTGGGAAAGCATAGTTTTCCAGCACCACCTGGTGAATGATACCAGCGCCGGGTTTCCAGAAACCGATGCCGTATTTATTAGAAATCGAAGACAGGAAGTTGTACACTTCTTCATTATCAGTAACGGCTTTCACCAGATCCTGCTTACCTTCTGTTTTAGCAACAATCAAGTGATCGCAATGTACGGTAGAGGGAACTGCTACTTTCTTACGACCTGTTGTGTCGAACTGAAGAAGAGCCATCTGTGCAGTTGCATCCTGCATTGCCACACGGTCGGGAGCAAAATCAACATAGGCTTTACCTCTTTCGAAATCTTTGGGTTCAACTCCTTTCCAGAGGTGAGAGTATAATATTTTCTCTGCCAGTGTTAAAGGACGTCCCAATGCTTTTCGGGCTGCATCCACTTTGGCAGGCATTTCGCTGTACGTCTTTTTAATGAGGTCGAGATCGAATACCATGAAGAAGAATTTGATAATGATGAAAATCAGCGCATCTGAAAATTCGAAAACAGACGTTAGTGACCGGTAAAATAAAGTGCTGGGGATGAAAATTTTCCATCGGCACTTCCGATAGCTATCGGAATTCAAACTCTCAGATTTGCAATTTGCTTGTTGAGGTTGCGAATTTACCGATAAATCACCAACTTTTTAAACCAACTGCTCCAAAGAATTGTTGAAAGAAGTAATTTTACACTACAACGAAACACTATGAACCGTTTAAGGCAGATTATTGAATGGAACGTATTCGGCGTTTGCACCTGGCTGGGCGAAAAGATGGGCGTTGCTACAAGCACCATCCGTAAATATTTTATTTATATATCTTTTCTTACCATGGGTTCGCCTTTGATCATCTATTTCTTTGTTGCCTTCTGGATGAATATCAGGCAGTATATCTGGTTCCGTAAGCGCAACCCTCTGCGTTACTAATAATGAAATAAACATCCTTGCATTTTGGTAATTGATTGTTTAATTTGAGAAACAATCGGGGCTATGTTTTCTTTCGAGTACACACACTCCAGTTATGGAGAAATGATCAATGACCTTGCTGAACGGTTACATGTTAAAGTAAAGGACAATTGGTTATTTTTCCCTGAAGACATTGGAAGCGGTTATTATCGTGTACTTCAGCTTTCAAACGGGCTTGATGTAAACATTATTAACTGCCGTATGAACAGGGATTGGCTGCTGCACCGTAAAGATGATACTGAAGAGTATTATACACTGCGGTTTGACGAGTTGGTGATTGAAAAAAACATACGCATTGGTATTGATACGGATGTGATTGAACGAAAGAAGGAAACAATAGCAGTTGCTTATCTCACCAGTTCCTTGTTCGATTGGTATTATCACGGAACAAAAGGCACCACATTTAAAGGTGTAAATATTCTGATACCCAAAGTATGGCTGGGGAAACTAATGGGCATTGAAGTGTTTGATGATATACTGCCAGCCTATATTTCGCTGAAAAGCCGCAGCTTTACCATGGAACCTCTTGATGCGGTGTATTATCAGTTGATGAACGAGATCATGGAAGAAGACCCTGATACACCTTTTCCGCACCTGTATGCGGAAAACAGGGTTCAATTATTGATGGAACGGTTTTTTACCCGTATCCATTCAAGAGTAGCATTGGCGGATGTACAGAGTAATATTAAACCCGACGATATTTATACGGTATTCAGAATTGAAAAAATATTGGTCGAAAACTTTTCGGCAAAACCCAAATCCATCGAAGAGCTTTCACGCAAGGCAACTATGAGCTCCACCAAGCTGAAGAAAATTTTTAAATCGGTATTTGGCATGCCCATTTATGAATACTACCAGCAAAAAAGAATGCAGAAAGCAGGCGAGTTATTATCAAGCGGTAAATATTCCGTAAAACAGGTTGCCTCAATTATTGGTTATACCAACGTTAGTAACTTTTCAACGGCTTTTAAAAAGTACATGAAGGAAGAACCTTCTAATTTTATCGAATCCTGATAAAAGGATCAAAAACAAACAGGTGCAGTAATGATTGTGCACTTAATACATACAAGTTATAAAGAAGTACTTGCCGGCATTGCAGATGAAATGCAGGGGCAGGTAGAGAATGATTTGTTACAACTTCCCGGTACCATTGCTTCGGGTTATTTAAAAGTAATAGAATTGCCAAATGGTTTACAGGCATTGCTTTCTGATGTGCATTATCATACCGATGTAACATTTAAGCGTGAAAAAAGTGATGTTTACTTCTGCATTCTTCACTTTAACGATGCTCAACTGAGCGATTCACTTCATTTTTTAAAGAACGGTAAACAACTGTTTGATAAATCTGCAAGAAGGGCAGGGGTAACGCTTACCACCAGTGCCAATGATATGAGCTTTACACTCAAAGCAGGTACAAAAGCAAAAAGTATTAATATTCTGCTGCCGGGCAAATGGATCAATGAAAACCTGGATAAACACAACGAGCTGCAGGTGTTATCCCGTTACAATGCAATGCGCAATACACTTATACATCCCGAACCGTTTGATGCGCAAAACAGGGTATTGTTTGATGAAGTATTTCATACCGATGTAACAAATCCCCTGCAGGCCATGATCATTAAGAACAGGATCATGTTATTACTGGAACACTTTCTTTCCAAGATCTATCGCAAAATGCTGGAAGAGCCTTCCACATTGCCCCGTAAAATTAAAACGACAGATATGGGCAAGTTGATGGAAATAGAATCATTGCTTGTAAGTGATTTCAGTCACCCACCACCCACCATTGCCTTTCTTGCTAAAAACAGTGGTATGAGTATTTCAAAGTTAAAATCGGCATTCAAACGAGTATACGGTACCGGCATTTATGAGTATTACCAGAAAAACAGAATGCAGAAAGCAAGGGCTATGCTGCTTACCGGTCAGTTTAATGTAAAAGAAGTGGGTACACAGTTAGGCTACAGCAACCTCAGCAATTTTTCCCTTGCATTCAGAAAAGAATTCAATATACTTCCCAGCCAGGTATAGAAATATTTGTTTTCCGTGTAATGTATTTTTCCTAACTTTAAGAATCTGTAAACAGCCTCTTTTGACCTCTTGAATTAACATAGCTCCGTTTTTAATTCATACATCCTCTGAGCCTCCCATCTCCCATACTGTAAATCACACTTCGATACGCTCGTTTTTCCTGTCTGTAGACAAACAGATACCTGTTTGGCAGAAGTCAGTCGTTGCATCCTGATGAAAACGCATGTTTATCCAACGCCCCCACAAAAAAGAGGCTCTTTATTAAGAGCCTCGATTTTTTTATTAAGAATGAAAAAAAGGCAAGAACGCTAACGGTACCGGTATAAATGATTTAAATCTTTTACTGTATATCAAACAATAAACCAAGCTTTACATGTAACTGCTGGAGCGGACTGTTATACAGCCGGGCTACAGTATGATTATGAATGCGGCTGGTATTAAGATTTACAAATTGCATAGTGAGAGGTTTTGTTTCTCCATTGTTTGGTTGAGTGGGTGCAGGTTGTTCAAGTTGTTTCACATTCACATAATCAATGCGGCCACCGTGGATTCTGTTCACTGATAGATTAAGTGATGTGCCACTCATAGCATTGCAATTTGATTTTGTTTTAAACTTCACCAGCAAACCTGCCCCGTACCCGTATGAAAAAACATGTTTACGAAACGTTACTTCATTTTCAAGCGGAGCACAATCATCGTCCCTGTTTTCGTAAACATTTATTCTCACCCTTGTTCCAAGCGACTGATGACCACCTGTTACCTGCACATACGGAGTAATGGCTTTGCTTTTTACAAGCTCATACCGGAAATTGAGATGGCTGTAGTTGGAAAAATTGATGTAATGGACCGGATATTCAGCAGCCATACTCATATCATCGTTCTGGAAGCTTTGCGTGACAACTTTTTTGCCATAGCGTCCTGTTCCTGTTTCAAACGAAACAACAAACTGCTTACCTGCAATGGGAAGACGGTAACCGACCTGTGCATTAAAGCCATGTGCGGAACTTATGTTGCCTGCCATATCGCCAAGCGGAGCCTGGTTGCTGTAACCAAAACCAAAATCAAATTGAGCTGCTGAAGTTAAGTACAGGCATACACCTGTAAAAGCGAGTATAAGTTTTTTCATACAAAGAGCGTTTTGGTGCTCTTTAAAGTTCGTAAAATCCTCTGTTAAATAAAAGCCTAAATAACTGCTTTTCTCAGTCGAACCAGGTCTTCCAGTAAAGGTTTCAGCTTATCTAATTGCAACATATTGGCACCATCACTTTTAGCAACGGCAGGGTTGGGGTGTGTTTCAATAAACAAGCCATCCACACCTGTTGCAATAGCGGCTTTGGCAATAGTGCCGATCAGTTGTGGATTGCCGCCTGTAACACCTGTAGTTTGATTCGGTTGTTGAAGCGAGTGTGTACAATCCATAATTACAGGCACATTCAGTTCTTTCATCCAGGTAATATTGCGGTAGTCAACCACCAGATCTGTATAGCCAAACGTATTACCACGTTCTGTAAGCATAACCTTGTTGTTGCCTGTTTTCTTAATTTTTTCTACTGCAAACTTCATCGATGGTCCGCTGAGGAACTGTCCCTTTTTCACGTTTACTATCTTGCCTGTTTCAGCAGCAGCTTCCAGCAAATCTGTTTGGCGACAAAGGAATGCAGGTATCTGCAGCACATCGAGGTAAGGAGCGGCCATTGCTGCTTCTTCATGCGCATGAATATCGGATGTGGCAGGAAGATTGTATGTTTTCCGAACTTTATCAATTAAACTCAAACCCGTATCATCGCCTAAGCCTGTAAAAGAAGATGCACTTGTACGATTGGCTTTCCTGTACGATGCTTTGAACACGTACGGTATGCCGAGGTTTTTACAAATGGTTGATACTTTGTCGGCCACTTCCATTACCAGTTCTTCACTCTCAACCACACAGGGGCCGGCAATTACAAAGAAATTCTTTTCGTCGTACGACTGATTGGCAAACAGCTCTTTTACATATTGTTCCATGCGGCAAAGATAAAGGAAGTAAGAAGTAAGGGCAAGGCAGAAGAATCAAGGCACAAGTGCTACTGCAATAGTGAATAAAACAGTTACCACGTGTTAATCAACTGTAAAGAGAACCGTTTGTGGATATCCGGAAACAGCGCAAACGAATGAATGTTTGCTCAGTTGTTTTTCCACCTATTTTTGCCGCACAAATTGCCGTTATGATTCGAGAAAAAATATTGGTGATCGGCGCTTCCGGTCAGATTGGAGTGGAGCTTACCCTTGCACTGCGTAAAATTTATGGTAACCAAAACGTGATTGCATCTGACTTGCGTGAACAGAATCCTTTGCTGGAAGGAACCGGTCCGTATGTTAGCCTCGATGTAATGAACAAAGAAATGCTGCATGTGCAGGTTATCCGCCAAAACATCACACAGATTTATTTGCTGGCGGCTATTCTTTCTGCTACCGGCGAAAAAAATCCCAACCTTGCCTGGAACCTCAACATGACGGGTTTGCTGAACGTGCTGGATATTGCACGGGAAGAGAAGATTTACAAAGTGTACTGGCCTTCTTCTATTGCTGTGTTTGGTCCAACAAGCCCTAAACAAAATTGTCCGCAACAAACCATTATTGAACCAACAACGGTATATGGCATCAGTAAATATGCAGGCGAGTTTTGGTGCAATTATTATCACCAGCGTTTTGGGGTAGATGTACGAAGCTTGCGTTATCCAGGGTTGATTTCTTACAAATCAGCACCGGGCGGAGGTACTACCGATTATGCAGTAGAAATTTTTCACGAAGCATTGGAAGAAAATAAATACGAGTGTTTCCTGATGGAAGATACCTATCTGCCGATGATGTATATGCCCGATGCTATCCGTGCAACTATTGAACTGATGGAAGCACCTGCATCCAAAATATCCATTCGCCATTCGTATAATATTTCTTCTATGAGTTTTTCTCCGAAGGAAATTGCAGCCGAAGTAGCCCGGCATCGTCCGGGTTTTGAAATGAGTTACAAGCCCGATTACCGTCAACAGATTGCCGACAGCTGGCCGCAAAGTATCGACGACAGCGTTGCAAGAGCCGATTGGGGGTGGAAGCATGAATACGATCTTGCTGCCATGACAAAAGACATGTTCGAAAACTTATAAACCAAACACAACTTTAACTTATGAACAAGCTCCTTACCGTTTTATCGGCATTATTATTTCTTGCAATTCAAACTGCTTCTGCACAATGCGATCCGAAAATTGTAAAACTGCACAGTAATAAGGCAAGAGGATTGAAAACTAATATGCAGGCAGAGGAGCTTGCAATGGAAACGGTTATTACGATCGATTCGGCAAAATTGGTTTTAACAGGATCGTTCAAAGGCGAAACAGAAACACTGGAAGGCGATATTGTTGAAATTGTATCCTGTGAGTGGAGTGAATATTTGAAAAACGGCAAAACAGAATACAGAATTGTTGTAGATAAAGATGGACAGTCAATGAAATCCATCATGATACTTGAAAGTGAAAACGGCAATACCACACTCACTTTTTTTGAAGAGGATAAGGCAGATAATAAACTTCAGTTTGATATTAACGAGTACACTGTAACAGAAATAACAAAGCCTGTAAATAACAAGCCAGAACAAAAAACAAAAAAGCAAAAACGTAAATCATAGTTTGAAAGCAGTTGTATTTTTTTCGAAATTCTTGGTTGGTTTTATTGCCACCGTATTCCTGTTTGTTGTAAATGTAGATGCACAAATAAAACAACTCCGTACAGGTTGGTATCGTGCAGCCATTGCCCGGGAAGATGGTGCTGTTATTATTTTTAATGCGGAGTTGCAACAAAAGAATGGAAAGCAGTTATTGTATATTCGTAATGCAACAGAACGTTTACTGGTAGATGATATAAAAGTAAAAGGCGATTCGGTACAGATCGAAATGCCGTTCTTTGAATCGTATTTTCGTTTGCAGTTGCAACCGGATGGCTCGTTAAAAGGCAAATGGTTTAAAGCAGGCAGTTTAAAGTTGCTGGAGTTTCCGGTAACATTTGTGTATGGGCAAAAAGAACGGTTTCTTGTAAGTGAAAGCACCACACAAAACGCCACCGGTCGTTGGCAGGTAAATTTTACACGGCCTAACGGAACCGATCGTCCTGCCATTGCTGAGTTTAAACAAAACGGATCCGCATTAACCGGAACCTTTTTAACACCCAGTGGCGATTATCGTTTTCTTGAAGGTGTTGTTAACGGCAACGAAATGCAGTTGAGTTGTTTCGATGGAAGCCATGCGTATTACTTCACTGCAACTATCAACGGTAGCGAAATCAGTAATGGAAAATTTTTCAGCAGTGCATCACCGGTAGAACTCTGGCGTGCAACAAAAAACAATACAGCTGCATTACCCGATACAACTCCTGTAACACAACTGAAACCCGGCGAAAGCAAACTCAACTTTACGTTTAAAGATGTAAACGGCAAAACGGTTTCCATCAACGATGCGAGGTTTAAAAACAAAGTAGTGGTCATCCAGATCATGGGCAGCTGGTGACCCAACTGTATGGACGAAAGCAAATTCCTCAGCAGCTTCTACAAAGAGTATAAAAACAAAGGCGTTGAAATTGTTGCATTGGCTTATGAATACAGCACCGATTTCAATCGCTCTAAAGCAAGTGTACAAAAGTTCATCAAGCGCTTCGGCATACAATATCCTGTACTCATACCACCTGTTACAGTGAGCGATGAACAACGAACAGAAAAAACATTACCACAGCTAACGCCTATTCGTTCGTTTCCTACAACCATCTTCCTTACAAAGTCCGGGAACGTTTCCGTAATTCATCAAGGCTTCTTTGGCCCCGGCACCGGGCGCTTCTACGAAGAATATAAATCGGAGTTTTATCGTACAATCCGCTCCCTGCTTGCAGATTAGGCGTGTTTTATTCAGCAGACGGGTTTATATTTGCTCTCCCTCAAACGGGGTAGACTTCTGCATTATTCATAACTAAAAGCAAACTGATGGCTGAAAAGATTAAAGTAGCCAACCCGGTGGTAGAACTGGATGGCGATGAGATGACACGTATCATCTGGAAATTCATTAAAGAGAAATTGATTCTTCCCTACATCGATCTTGATATTAAATACTACGACCTTGGTGTTGAGTACAGAGATGAAACAAACGACCAGGTAACGATTGATGCGGCTAATGCAATTAAACAATATGGTGTTGGTATCAAATGTGCTACTATTACTCCCGATGAGCAACGTGTAAAAGAATTTAATCTGAAGCAAATGTGGAAGAGCCCCAACGGCACTATCCGCAACATCCTCGATGGTACCGTGTTTCGTGAGCCAATTGTAATCAATAACATTCCACGTTTGGTTACTAACTGGACAGCGCCCATCATTGTTGGCCGTCATGCCTTCGGCGATCAGTACCGTGCAACTGATACTGTGATCAAAGGAAAAGGAAAATTAACGATGACCTTTACGCCTGAAGATGGTGGCGAACCACAGGTGTTTGAAGTGTACAATTACAAAGGCGATGGCGTGGCAATGACCATGTACAACACTGATGAAAGTGTGAAAGGTTTTGCACGCAGCTGTTTCAATATGGCGTTGAGCAAAAAATGGCCTTTATACCTTTCTACAAAAAATACCATCCTGAAAAAATATGATGGCCGCTTCAAAGATATTTTTGAAGAGATCTATCAGAACGAATTCAAAGCACAGTTTGATGCTGCAGGTATTGTGTACGAACATCGTTTAATCGATGACATGGTGGCGAGTGCATTGAAGTGGAACG
>NZ_CAMLGT010000101.1 GCF_946479605.1 uncultured Lacibacter sp. | reverse complement strand
CTATTTCAAGTTACTACTTACAATTAAGCATTCACTTTACCTTTCACCTTTGCAATCACCTCTTCGGCAACGTTGTTTGGTGCTGGTGCATAGTGGCTGAACTCCATGGTTGAAGTTGCACGGCCAGAAGACAATGAACGCAGCTGTGTAACATAACCGAACATTTCACTTAATGGAACTTTCGCTTTAATTACCTGTGCATTACCTTTTGTATCCATACCTTCCAGCATACCACGACGACGGTTCAAGTCACCCGTAACATCACCCATGTACTGGTCAGGCGTTACAACTTCTACTTTCATGATTGGTTCAAGCAAGGTTGGTTTCGCTTTGCGTCCAGCTTCACGGAAACCGCTTCTTGCACACAATTCAAAGCTCATTGCATCAGAATCCACATCATGGTAGCTACCATCAAACACACGGATCTTCATATCAACCATTGGATAGTTGGCCAATACACCATTACCCATTGCGTTTTCGAAACCTTTTGTAATAGCAGGAACAAATTCTTTTGGAATTGATCCACCAAACAAATCGTTCACAAACTGGAATGATTTACCCGGGTTTTCCTTCAACCACTCTTCATCAGCAGGTCCGATCTCGAATACGATATCAGCAAACTTACCACGACCACCCGATTGTTTTTTCAACACTTCACGGTGTTCAACAGTTTGTTTAAACGCTTCTTTATAAGCCACCATCGGTGCACCCTGGTTTACTTCCACTTTAAACTCACGCTTCATACGGTCAACGATGATCTCTAAGTGAAGTTCACCCATACCACTCAATACAGTCTGACCTGTTTCTTCGTCAGTCTTAACACGCAGTGTAGGATCTTCTTCCACCAGTTTAGAAATCGCTAAGCCCATTTTATCAACGTCGGCTTGTGCTTTTGGTTCAACCGCCAAAGAGATTACAGGCTCAGGAATGAACATGTTCTCTAAAGTGATCGGATGATTTTCATCGCACAATGTATCACCGGTTTTGATCTCTTTAAAACCTACCGCTGCACCAATATCACCTGCTTCAATAAAGTCAACAGGGTTTTGTTTGTTGGCAAACATTTTCATGATACGGCTGATACGCTCTTTCTTACCGCTTCTTACGTTCAACACATAAGAACCGGCATCAAGATGACCAGAGTAACAACGGAAGAAAGCCAGACGACCTACGAAAGGATCGGTCATGATCTTAAACGCCAATGCAGCGAATGGTTCTTTTGCATCAGGTTTACGGCTTAATTCTTCGCCTGTATCAGGATCAGTTCCTTTGATTGCTTCAACATCAATTGGTGAAGGCAGGTAACGGCAAACCGCATCCAGTGCAGTTTGTACCCCTTTATTCTTAAATGAAGAACCGCACATCATAGGTACAATTGAAAGATCAATTGTTGCCTTACGTACCGCTTCATGAATTTCATCTTCAGTAATACTGTCTGGATTGTCAAAGAATTTCTCCATCAACTGATCATCGTATTCAGCAACAGCTTCTACCAGTTGTGCTCTCCATTCCTGTGCCTCTTCCACCATGTCAGCAGGGATGTCGATCTCATCGAACGTCATTCCTTCTGTTTCCATGTGCCAGATGATACCTTTCATTTTAATGAGATCCACCACACCTTTAAAATCATCTTCTGCACCAATTGGCAACTGAAGAGGAACGGCTTTCGAACCCAACATTTCACGTACCTGCTTAACTACGTTTAAGAAGTCAGCACCACTACGATCCATTTTGTTAACAAAACCGATACGTGGTACATTGTAACGGTTCGCCTGACGCCATACAGTTTCCGATTGTGGTTCTACACCATCAACCGCACTAAACAAAGCGATCAAACCATCCAATACACGCATTGAACGTTCTACCTCTACAGTAAAGTCCACGTGACCGGGAGTATCAATAATGTTGAAAGAATATTTCTTTGTGTCCGGAGTTTGCTTACCTAACACTGTAGGGAAGTTCCACTGGCAGCTTACCGCAGCTGAAGTGATGGTGATACCTCTTTCTTTTTCCTGCTCCATCCAGTCGGTTGTAGCTGCACCATCGTGCACCTCACCAATACGGTGAATCATACCGGTATAGCGGAGGATACGCTCAGTAGTTGTGGTCTTACCGGCATCAATGTGTGCCGCAATACCAAAGTTTCTCTGAAATTTTAAGTCTGCCATGACTGTTTTTGTTTGAATGTTTATCGTTTAAAAAATCGTGATTTATATTTTGTGAAATCGCCTTACGTAATTCTGTTCAACCACATCGGCGTCGCACTCTTGTACTTTATGAATTCTATTGAACTGCTATCCCCTGTTTGGAGACCTTCTGCCCGTAGGATACACCTGTTAAAAGATGAGGGCTGATATGTAAGATTTATACTCTCATACGATGCCAATCAATTTCGAACCTCCTATCCTCTGTTCAATATGCACCTTTGGTTGGAAACTTTGGCGGCCGCAAAAGTAAGGATTTTTTTCAAACGCTAACCAAATCGGGTAAAGGAAAAAACCGGCAAAGCATTGCCACTATTGATTGCTGGGAAGTCTTCCGTTAAACGGGCACGTTCCTTTTCTGCTGATCTGTGATATGTGTTACCACTACCACCCCATTAACTGCTTTCCCTTTTACATGAATGGTCAAAATCGTGCAAACGATTGACCCTGCTTTTGCATGTATCTGGCCGTTTACTTTGCTGCAAACAATTCTAAACCAATGACCAAATCTTTTTTGCTTGCTCTGCTGATGGGGGTAATCTCCAATTTGCAGGCTCAATCTCCCGGCGATACGGTTCGCCCCTCCCGTACTGAAATCATCAGTCCCATTCACAAAGCAAGTTTCAATAATAACGGCGAATGCCCCGAACGGAAACAAGGCGGAAATCCCCGTATTGTTCATGGCTACCTCGTTTTCGATGGTTCAATGGATGGTAACCGCCAGGTTGATCCGCAGATTGCCGTTGGCGGCGGCTATGTGCTGCACGGCACCAACAATGGCTTGGTCATTTACAACAAGAAAGGCGAATATGTGCAAGGTATTTCTCAAAAATGCTTCAACAATGGTATCGATCCCAAACTGTTCTTCGATGCTCATAACCAGGTGTTCGGTTTTGATCTCTGGGTGTACTGGGATTCAGCTAAAATAAAACCGGTGAATGTTTCTGTTTCTGAAACCAACGACCCCCGGGGCGCATGGAATATCTACCCTGTTCCCGCTCCTAAAGGTGTTGATGGTGGTGGTATCGGCTATAGTAAAAAATGGATCGGCTATTCATTTCCCGGTGGTACAGAAAGAACATTTGTGTTGAAGACAGCTGATGCAAAATCAGGAAAGCCTGCAACAGTTTATCATTTCAACGGAAGTCTTGGTCACCCTGTTTACGGGCAAGATGGAACCGATGATATTTACTTTTTTGAAATTGTTCGTGACCAGTTTGTCATTCGTCGTGTAACAGAAGCTGCTGATGGTACACCTGTTTGTATTTTAGTAAGCAGCAAGCCGCACAATTTAAAATATGCAGGTAGTCCACCTCAATCGCCACAATATAATACTCAACAAAAAGTTTCTTCCGGCGATCGCAATCCAAAAAATCTTGTGTTACAAAGTGGCAGCATTTGGTTTTCGCAGGCTGTTCATTGCGAAGGTCATGCTGCTGTGCAATGGCACCAGGTAAATGCTGCTGATGGAACTATTCAGCAAACAGGGTTAATAAAAAGCGACACCACGAATTATATTCAAACAACACTTGCAGTAAACAAAAAGAAAGATGTACTCATCGGCTTCCAGGAAGCAAATGCAAATATGTTTGTGAGTCCACGTTTTGCATACCGAAAAGCAAACGATGCGGCTGGCACAGTCCGTGAAATTGTTCGTGTAGGTGAAGGCAGAGGTGCAGCCGACGGTGTTGCCTGGGGCGATTATAGTGGTAGTGTTGTTGATGGTGATAATCAACTCGACCTGTGGACCATTCAAAGCTGTGCAAATGAAAAAGGAAGAGGCGAAACGGTAATTGTACAATTACCTGCAAAGAAGATCAAAGCAAAAAAGAAAAAGAAGAAATAAGGAATTTCAGTTTTCAGTTAAAAGGCGAATACAATGTATTCGCCTTTTAATTTTTGTACAACATTGCTGGAAGAAATGGCATAAACAAAAATCCCTTCGTTGAACGAAGGGATTTCTGAATATGATCTTAATGAAAGATTAAGCTCTGAAGTGAGCAAAAGCTTTGTTTGCTTCAGCCATACGGTGTGTATCTTCTTTCTTTTTGAAAGCACCACCTTCACCTTTGCTTGCACTTACAATTTCATTTGCTAATTTATCAGCCATGCTGCGACCGTTACGCTCACGGCTGTAACGAACCAACCATTTGATGCTGAGAGAAATTTTTCTGTCGGCACGAACTTCAGCAGGAATCTGGAAAGTAGCACCACCAATACGACGGCTGCGTACTTCAACAGCTGGAGTTACGTTAGCAACTGCCTTTTTCCAAACTTCATATCCGTCTTCACCTGTTGTTTTAGCAACTTTATCAATTGCATCGTAGAAGATAGTAAAAGCAGTGCTCTTCTTACCTTGCCACATCAGGTTATTAACAAAGCGTGTTACCAAAGTATCATTGAACTTTGGATCTGGAGCCAACGCTATCTTTTTAGGTTTCGTCTTCCTCATTGTACTATAATTTTAAGGCTCTGAGCAGAGCCAAATGTTTATTTTTTAGCTTTTTCTTTCTTGGTTCCGTACTTAGAACGGCTTTGCTTACGGTCTTTTACACCGGCAGTATCAAGTGAACCACGAACGATATGGTAACGTACACCTGGTAAATCCTTCACACGACCGCCACGCACCAATACAATTGAGTGCTCCTGCAGGTTGTGACCTTCACCGGGGATGTAGGCAATAACCTCCACCTTATTGGTTAAACGTACTTTTGCTACTTTACGCAGGGCTGAGTTCGGCTTTTTGGGTGTTGTTGTGTACACACGTGTACAAACGCCACGGCGGAACGGGCAGTTATCGAGCGCACGGGACTTACTTTTCGCCCTTACGATTTCTCTTCCTTTTCTTACTAATTGTTGAATTGTAGGCATTCCTGACCTTTTATTTTTCGGACGGCAAAGGTAGGTGTACACTTTTAAACTACAAAAAACTTTCGCAGTTTTCTATCAACATCTGTGTAAATAATTAAACTTTTCGGGTAAATATTATTCCTTACGTAATTACGTTTATATCATAATCTGAATAAACAAGACATAATAGCACTCTGATTTTTATAAAATATTGAAAATGAGAACTATTTTTGTTTCCAACCAATTATAAAGGGCCCAATATCTCTTTTTGCATCAGAAAAGACCAAACTTTATATGGCAAAACTAAGTGCTGACACAACACCAACGTATCTGAAAAAAACCTGCAAAGTCCTCACCCTGAGTCTTCTTGCGTGTTTTTTTTCAACTCCGCTTTGGAGCCAGTTAAGCACAGCATTCAGAGCTAGCCCCACAAGCGGCTGCGCCCCTCTTCTTGTAAGTTTTACTGATGAATCGACCGGTGGTGCTACCGGATGGCGCTGGGACCTTGGGAACGGAACCATTTCAACACAGCAAAATCCATCAACCACTTATTTAGCGCCCGGCATTTATACAGTAAAGCTCGTCATCACCAATGCAGCCGGCAAAGATTCGCTGGTTAAAACCAACTATATTAATGTTATACAACCTCCGCAGGTTGCATTTTCAACCAACACAAGCTCGGTTGGCTGTTTTCCGCTAAGGGTTCAGTTTGCAGATAATTCGGTTGCCACTTCAGGCGGGGCTATTACAGCATGGGAATGGGACTTTGGTGATGGCACCACAAGTACCGCTCAAAACCCGTTTCACGTTTACTATAACAGCGGTAATTATAATGTATCGTTGAAAGTAACCAACAGCAACGGCTGTTTTACCTTACTGGTGAAACCATCTTTCATACGGGTTACCACTGGGGTTAAGGCTGAGTTCAGCGCCAGTGCACCGGTCAATTGTAAGCCACCGGAAGCCATTACATTCACCAATCTTACCACAGGGCCGGGTACAGTAACCTATAAGTGGGACTTTGGCGATGGCGGCAATTCAATCACCACAAACCCGGTTCATACATATACTACAGCAGGGTTATTTAATGTACGCCTTATTGCTGAAAGCGACCAGGGCTGTATTGACACCATAACCAAGAACAACCAGATGAGCATTGGTAACTTCAATTCCAATTTCAGTTTCAGGGATAGTGTTTGTATTGGTGACACGGTAAAGTTTACGAATCATTCGGTTCCTGCACCCAATTCTTCCACCTGGTATTTCAGCGATGGTACCAACTCCATTGCAGCAAATCCCATTAAAATATTTAATACACCAGGCTCTTATACAGTTAAACTGGTGAATAACTATGGTAATTGTGTTGACTCGTCTATCAAAACAATTGATATCATCAGCAACCCCGTTCCGAACATTATTGTCAGCGATTCTGTTTCCTGCAGGGCACCTTTTACTGTAAACTTTTCCAACACCACTCCAGGTGCAAAGCAATGGTTGTGGGATTTTGGCGATGGTAATACTTCTACACAACAAAATCCTGTACATACTTATACAGCAGAAGGCCTTTACACCGTTCGGTTAACTGTTCAGCTTTCTGCAGGCTGCACCGGTACACTTACCAAGACAAACTTCATCATCGTTAGCAAACCGGTTGTATCCATACCCGGCATGCCAACCGGTGGATGTTTTCCTTATACCTTCAGCCCCACACCAGCTGTACTCACTCCAGACAATGTGGTTTCCTGGTCATGGGATTTTGGTGATGGCGGTACTTCAACACAACAATTCCCAAGTCATCTATATCCTAATCAGGGCAGTTATAATATTCGTCTTACAGTTACCACCAGCACCGGTTGTACGGAAACGATCACTTATGCAAATGGTGTAAGAACAGGAACGAAGCCCACAGCTAATTTCACGGCTTCACCGCTTACAAGTTGTGCCGGACAACCTGTGAATTTTACCGATCAAAGCAGCGGATCTCCTGATTCCTGGCGTTGGGAATTTGGTGATGATATGATCAGTACACAACAAAATCCTTCGCATCCATATAACAAAGCAGGGGCAATGACAGTGCGGTTGATTGCTTATAAAAACGGATGCCCTGACACTGCTACTAAAACAAACTATATACAGATACTTCCACCGGTTTCAAATTTTGGAATTGTTTACGATTGTAATACCACATCAACCGTTTCATTTGTTGACAGTTCATTTGGTGCCGTAACACGTTTATGGAATTTTGGTGATGGAAATACATCAACTGCAACCAACCCTTTGCATGTTTACGCTTCGCCTGGTACATACACCGTTACATTAAGTGTTACAAACGGAAGTTGTACCGATACATCGCAACGTGTGGTGAACTTTTTAAACTATACACCAACCATTGTTACTGATCAAAATGCAAAATGCCGTTTACAATCATTTGCTTTTTCAGCCGGCAATGTAACGGCAGCAAATATTTCATCCTGGTTTTGGGACCTGGGCGATGGTAATACAAGAACATCTGCCTCTTTCAATCATTTCTATACAGCTGTTGGCAGTTACACTGTTAAGCTTGTGATAACAGATATTAACGGTTGTAAAGACAGCACCACCAAAGTATTGAATGTTTATGGCCCTACTCCATCATTCACCGCATTACCGAATCCGCAATGCGTGGGGCAGGCAGTTACATTCAACAGTACATCTGTAACAGACGGCACTCACCCCATCACAAACTATGTGTGGCGTTTTGGTGATGGTGGCAGCATTAGTGGCAACAATGCGAATGTGCAGCATACCTACACTGCAGCATCAACGTATTTTCCTAAGTTGATCGTTACAGATTCCTATGGCTGTACCGACAGTACGTTGAATGGAGCGATCCTTGACATCTTTGAAACTAAACTTGGTTTCAGGGCTGCTGATAGCTTATCATGCCCTAACGGAACAGTACAGTTTATTAATACTTCATCAGGAAACAACTTAAGCTTTACATGGGATTTTGGTGATGGCTCACCAACATCAACCGCAGTAAACCCAACACACAGCTATACGACTCCGGGCATTTATACTGTAAAACTCATCGGTCGTGAAGCAATTGGCTGCGTTGACTCAGTTGTAAAAACAAACTACATTACCATTGATGTGCCGAAAGCTGATTTCATTGCAAGTGATACGTTTACGATTTGTCCGCCATTGCAGGTAAGATTTACCAATACCTCTACATTCTACCGTTCTGTTCATTGGGATTTTGGTGATGGCAATACATCAACTGCTGCTAATCCTTCTTATTCGTATGCTATACCTAACGATTACATTGTAACATTAACTGTTACCTCTGCAGGTGGTTGTGTTGATCGTAAACAAATGCGCATCCGTGTATTATCAAACACCATCGGCAATCTTAGCTACAATCCTATTACCGGATGTTTTCCTATGCAGGTGAACTTCTCCGTTACTTCAAACAACAATGTAAAATACCTGTGGGACTTTGGTGATGGTAACACATTGTTCACGACCGATTCGATTGTTGGATTCAATTACCAATACCCCGGTTATTACGTACCGAAAGTGATCCTGCAGGATACGCAAGGTTGTTTAACACCGTTGATTGGTATTGATACAATTAAAATATTTGGTTCAAAGCCTGACTTTGGATTTGATAAAACTGTGTTGTGTGACAATGGTACTGTGCAGTTCAGAGATTCTTCTATCAGTGCCGATATTGTAAGCAGCTATGTATGGAATTTTGGCGATGGTAGTCCAACAAGCGGATTGCGTAATCCATCTCATGCATATACCAGCACTGGTGTGTACAGTGTTACATTAACCATTAA
Organism: uncultured Lacibacter sp.; assembly: GCF_946479605.1. The sequence continues at coordinate 3,670 of NZ_CAMLGT010000101.1, read as the reverse complement.
TACTGTCAACGGATGTTCTAACAGCATCACTAAACCGCAACTGATAAAAGTTGTGCCCACGCCGCAACTGAGTATTACCGGAACAACTACTTATTGCAGCCCGGCAACAGTGAATTTAACCGGCAACCTTATTAACCCCGATACATCAGCCATACAATGGACATGGAAAGTGGATAACAGGATCATCAACACAAAAAATCTTTCGAATCTCTCCATCACAAATGCTGGAACTTATACAGCATGGCTCATTGCAACCAACAGCAGTGGTTGTTCCGATAGCACATTTACCACCATCACTGTTAATCAAACACCAACTGTTGATGCAGGAAAGGACACAACTATCTGCCTTGGCAGCAGTTTTGTATTAACACCATCAGGAGCATCATCGTATCTATGGTCACCCGGAACTGATCTGAATTGTACCAACTGTACCAATCCGCTTTCCACACCCACCAACGATATTCAATATGTCGTGCGTGGCACTTCAGCAGCAGGTTGCCCCAGCACCGATTCCATTTATGTTCGTGTGAAAAAACCTTTCACCGTTACCGTTAGTAATGGTGATACGTTATGTATTGGTGAAAATCTTCCATTGCTTGCAAGTGGTGCAGAACTGTATTCATGGACTCCTGCAACTGGATTAAGCAACAGTACGATTCCAAATCCTGTGGCAACACCTACCACCACAACAACCTATACTGTAACAGGTACTGACAGCAGCAGCTGTTTCACCGATTCAAAAACAGTAACTATTTATGTGTACAACTACCCTGTTGTGAATGCAGGTAACGACACCGTGATCATGGCGGGAACAACAGCACAATTACTTGCACTTGGCTCTCCTGATATTACAACGTACAGCTGGACGCCTTTCAGTACATTAAGCTGCACTACCTGCCCCAACCCAATTGCTTCACCAAAAAACAATACCACGTACAAAGTAGAAGTAAGCAATATTGCCGGTTGTAAAACAACCGATGAAGTAACAATTCTTGTGGGCTGTTTGGCTGGACGCATTTATATCCCCAATGCATTTACACCAAACAATGATGGTAAGAACGACCGCTTCTATGTTATTGGTGATGGTGTGGATGTAATACGACGCTTTATTGTGTATGACCGCTGGGGCAAACCTGTCTTCAGTAAAGAAAATATTCAAGGTAACAATCCTGCGTTTGGTTGGGATGGCACCAAGAATGGTTATGAACAGGCACCCGGTGTATATACCTACATTGCTGATGTGGTGTGCGGTGATGGTGGCGTGTTCAGGATGCAGGGAACGATTACGTTGATCAGATAATAATTTTTTCAGATCATGAAAAAGGCTGTGTATCCACAGCCTTTTTTTATTGCATTTGAGAAGTGAAAACATTAATTTGTAAGAAAACAATCAACATGAAACATAAATTATTTCTTGTTGCAGTATTTTTTCTTATAGCGGTTTTCGATTCAAAATCCCAGCAAAAACCTAATATCATTTATATCATGACAGATGATATGGGCTACGCAGATCTTAGTTGCTATGGACGAAAAGATTATCAAACGCCGCATCTTGATAAGCTTGCATCACAAGGAATGAAGTTCATGCATGCTTATTCAGCAGCACCTGTTTGCACACCCACACGTACAGCATTTATGACGGGTCGTTATCCAGCACGTACAACTATAGGATTACTTGAACCGTGGACACCAGAAAAACGAGACAGCAGCATTGGTTTAAATGCAGCAGATCATTCTGTGGCGGCATTGGTAAAAAAAGCGGGCTATGAAACAGCACTTATTGGCAAGTGGCATTTAGGTATTGGTCACTCTTTTCATCCGCTGGACAATGGGTTTGATTATTTCTTTGGTATTTATACTGGTGCCGCCGATTATTTATCACATAGAGGGAATGGTGGCGGACATGATCTGTATGAAAACAGAACGCCGGTTTATCCTAAAGGCTACACAACTGAATTGCTTGGGGCAAAAACGATTTCCTTCTTAAAACAAACTCACAATAAGCCTTTCTTTCTAAGCCTGCAGTTTACTGCACCTCACTGGCCATGGCAGGGGCCGAAGGATGCAGCGCTCCCGGATTCTACTCCAATGAATATTAAGTTTATGTCAGCGGGGGGGACAGCAGAAAACTATAAAGCAATGATGCAGAGTTTAGATGACCAGGTAGGGTTAATTCTAAAAGCACTGGATGAAACAGGACTGGCTGCAAACACCATTGTGATCTTCACCAGTGATAACGGCGGCGAAAAGTTCTCGGACATGGGACCACTTGCAAAAATGAAAATGACGGTGTGGGAAGGTGGTGTGCGGGTTCCTGCATTTGTACGTTGGCCGGGAAAAATAGAAACGAATGCTGTATCACATCAACAGGTAATCACCATGGATTGGACAGCAACCATTCTTGCGGCTGCGGGTGCGAAAGCAAATGAAAAGTATACACTTGATGGCATCGATCTTCTTCCTGTTCTTACAGGTAAGCAACAGGTGTTACCAAGAACATTTTACTGGCGCATTACGCAACGCCGCAATCAACACGCCATACTTGATCATAACTGGAAATACATTGTTGATGAAACCGGTGAATATCTGTTTGATTTATCGGTTGATGAAGGAGAGAAAAATAACCTTATAAAAACTAATGTTGCGAAAGCAGAAGAGTTGAAGAAGAAATATAAAAGCTGGGAGCTATCTGTGTTAACGCCGCTACCATTGCAGTAATTTTTTCGGTTGGTGAAAACACACAACCGAGGCGTGCTTTCTTCATTTGTATACCAGCGATGGTAAAGACTCGCTATATACTTGGATTATACGGGGGCTTAGAAGCAATAACATAATAATTTAATTACCAAACGAACTCCTCACTAATAATGTGCCCCGTTTTTACATCGACCTCAACCTTAACGCTTCCCCCAAACCACCCCTTAAGTTTCCCATCTTCTAAAATAAAATTCATAAACCAGTTAAATTGATGCCCAATAGAAGGCAACTGTGCAACCCAGATGATGTTTTCAGATTCGTCAATCGAAATTAGATTTCTTCTGCCCTCATCTTTCCTGTCTTCTGGTTTTAATTCTAATAGTAAAATCCCGATATTTTCTATTTCTCCAATAACTATGTAGTTGCCCACCCATTCATCAAGTTTTATGTCTTTAAATTTCATAGCAAATCAATTAAAATTTCAAAAGCTTGCCGGATGGAATTGTTGTTTTTTTGTCTAAATGCCTAATAATTTTTCCTCCATCTCACACGAGTCTCCTGAAAGGGATTCGTCGCCATCACCAAACCGAAGCTAAACTTACTTCTTCGCTTTCAAATATTCATAGCCAGCATATAAAACTAAAAAAGCGGCTTCTTTCAAAGCCGCTCTACTGTTTTCATTGCAGGTTTATATCTTGAATAACCATTCGTGTATATCTGCTGTCTTGCCTTCACGTATAGCTGTGAGGCGTTGCTTCACTTCCGGAGAAATGGTCCATGCATCTGTATCAAATTTCATCACCGTGTCTTTATAACACAATTCTTTGATCATGGAAATAGTTGCTGCTGTGCCTGTTCCAAACACTTCTTTCAATGTTCCGTTCTTGTAAGCATCCACCACTTCATGAATACTGATGGGCCGTTCTTCAACAGTTAAACCCATATCTTTCAGAATGGTGATCACGCTGTCTCT
>NZ_CAMLGT010000100.1 GCF_946479605.1 uncultured Lacibacter sp. | reverse complement strand
ATGGAAGGGCCGTCGCTCAAAGGATAAAAGGTACTCCGGGGATAACAGGCTGATCTCCCCCAAGAGCTCATATCGACGGGGAGGTTTGGCACCTCGATGTCGGCTCGTCACATCCTGGGGCTGGAGAAGGTCCCAAGGGTTCGGCTGTTCGCCGATTAAAGTGGCACGTGAACTGGGTTCAGAACGTCGCAAGACAGTTCGGTCCCTATCTGTGGTGGGCGCTAGTAAATTGAGAGGACATGACCTTAGTACGAGAGGACCGGGTCGTACGTACCGCTGGTGTATCTGTTGTGCCGCCAGGTGCAGTGCAGAGTAGCTATGTACGGAAAGGATAAACGCTGAAAGCATCTAAGCGTGAAACCTTCTACAAGATGAGTTTACTTTTAAGGGCCGTCAAAGACGATGACGTTGATAGGCTACAGATGTAAAACTGGTAACAGTAAAGTCGAGTAGTACTAATTACCCGTAAGCTTTAATTTTTTTTAATTGCCAGCTGCAATTACAACTTTTCCCAATATGATCTTATTTAAGAGTTTATGGTGGTTTTTCCAAGGGTGTTCACCTCTTCCCATACCGAACAGAGAAGTTAAGCCCCTTATGGCCGATGGTACTGCACTACAATGCGGGAGAGTAGGTAGCTGCCATATTTATTCTAAACCCCGTCAGGTAAATCTGATGGGGTTTTTTGTTTTGTGGCTCTTATTCAAGAGTCTGCTACATGATGACATACCCAATAAAGGTGATTGCATTGGTCATAGAATTAGCTGAGTTTTGCAATAGCAGAAAACAGCTGTATATTCAGAAAACCAATCAATTGCTTATGTTTACGCTCAGATCGGTTGTATTAAGTGTACTATGGTCGTTTATTATTCTGCTCTCACTTTATTTTCTTTTTGACAATGTAGTTGCGTACTTCTATGGTTACCGAAGTCGGATGTTCGGTAATAGTTTATTGCATAATCAACTTTGGGTTGTAATGCACATGTTTGGCGGCAGTATGACGCTATTGCTAGGGCCAATGCAGTTCTGGCCCTTTATCAGAAAAAGATTTGTTTACTTTCATCGGTTATCCGGAAAGATTTACATGTTTGGTATTTTATTGATAGGGATTTCTGCAGGGCGACTCTCTATGATCAGTACTTGTGTTCCGTGCCGCATTTCTCTTTTCTTACTTACATTATTTGCTGTTATCAGTACCTGGTTTGCATGGAAGGCTATAATAGCGAAAAACATTAAGGTGCACCGGCAAATGATGGTAAGAAGTTATGTATGTGTATTGGCTTTTGTTGCAGTAAGAGTAGATGATATATTTTCTCTTGATTTTTTATTCGGACAAATTTCAGACCCATCTTTCCGGAGAGTAGTAAATGAATATTTTTTTTCATTTGTTCCATTACTAATTGCAGAGATATTTATGACATGGTGGCCATCGGTTGCTTATACACATAAGCGAAAGACAGCTCACTCTAAATCTAATCTTCCATGAACCAAACAATTGCTTCACCAATTCAACTAAACGAAAGGGCAGATATTTTAGACAGTCTTCGTGGGTTTGCATTACTGGGAGTGTTGCTTGATAATTTATTTGGGTTTACAGGCTGGGGGTTTTTAAATATACAGCAACGGGAAGCATTACCAACTTGGCCAGTTGATGGAATTCTTGGAATTGTGGAGTTAGCTTTTATTCACGGAAAGTTTTACAGCATCTTTTCATTATTGTTCGGCACCGGTTTTTCTGTCATACTTATTCATAATGAACAACGTGGCGTCAATCCTTTAAAAATATTCTATCGCAGGCTATTATTGTTGGCTGTAATTGGAGCCGGTCATTTATTATTGATATGGGAAGGCGATATATTACTTCTATATGCGATTGTTGGCATGTTACTGCCTTTATTCAGAAATTGTAAAGACCGCACAATTCTTATTTGGGCAATAGCATTAATTCTTTCTCCCATTATTATTGATGTGATACGGGTGGTGTTTCAATTTAGCCCCGGCAAAATATTGTATGAACAAGCTGTACGGATTGATAGTAAAAATAATTTACCAGCCGACAGTAGTATTTCGCAATACATCTATACATCAACCGACAGCTGGGTACATTGGAGAAAATGGATAGAGCCGGGATTCTTTTATCGCTACGCCGATCTGTTAAATACCAATCGTATCCCAAAGGTGTTGGGAATGTTTCTCTTTGGTTTTTATGCGGGAAGGAAGATGATGCATTTTAATCTCAACGATCACGTTTTACTATTTAAAAAAATATGTAAGTGGGGTTTCATTATTGGAATACCGGCAGGAATAGCAATGGCGATTTTTGAAGTGGATGAGAAATCAGTACCTAAATTGACAGGACTGGTTGATACTGTTCTGTATGCTTCCAGTGTAGTGCCTTTATGTCTGGCTTATGTATCTGCCATCTGTTTGCAATGGATAAGAAAAGAAAGAAATACAAAATGGAAGATGCTGGCTCCTGTTGGCCGAATGGCACTAACAAACTATTTAATGCAATCTGTTATTGGTATTATTTTATTTTACGGCGTTGGATTTGGATGGGGTGGTGATATAGGCCCAACAGTTTATTTCCCGATTGGCATAGGTATTTATTTTTTACAAATACTATACAGTACGTGGTGGTTGAAGCATTTTAATTACGGCCCTTTTGAATGGATATGGCGCATGCTTACTTATGGCACATGGTTGTCTATAAAAAAGTGAAAACAAGCACTACTGTGTTGTTCAATTCAATAATTAAATTCTGCAAGCATGAGATTGATATTGGTTCTGTTTATTATGTTGATTGGCTGTAACAGCATAGCCCAGGTTTCTTCCGGTAAAAAAACATTGCTTGCAATTTTTCCTCATCCTGATGATGAAAGTGCCATTGCTGAAGTCTTGATCAAGTATGCTGAAATGGGTTATAATGTACAACTGATTATTGCTACTGACGGGAAAGATGGTACAAGAGTTACAAAAATCCCGGCAGGTGATTCGCTGGGTGCAATCCGTAAAGAGGAAACAAGATGTGCATGCAGAATTATGGGAATTTCGGAGCCCATATTTCTTGGTATAGATCGATTAGATACAAGAATTGGTGTTGGAAAATACTTTGCTGAACATAAAAAATTTCTTGAACTGCTGAAGGGAAAAGTTGCATTGATCAATCCTGACTTCATTCTCACTTTTGGACCAGATGGCGATACACATCATGCAGAACACATTGTTACAGGTGCTGCAGTTACCGAATTGTTGCTGCGTGAAGGATGGGTAGAAAAGTATCCACTCTATTACGTGGCATGGACAAAACAGCAAGGCCAGGCATTTGATCTTGGTTATGTAAGCGATCAATATTTTAATGTGAAGATTGATTACTCACAAGAACAGGAAAATAAAGCATTGAAAATTATGCCATGTTATGTTACACAATATACAGGCGATGAAATGAAAGAAGATCGTGCAAAGAAGCTGCATGATAAAAACAATGCTATACACTTCAGAAGGTTTGTAATAAAAGCCGGCATGCAAAAAGATTTCTAAAAAAGGAGGCACGCCATCTGATTTGTTATTGCACCAGTATCATCATATCTGTTAAATGAAGTAAGTATACCAAACGTTATAAAAGTAAAATAACATGAAAAATATTTTGGCTGCCATGCTGTTGCTTTTTGTTTTAGCAACCGGTACGGCCCAAGGAAAACTAGTGCGACAAGAATTTGTTGCAGCATCACTGCAAAACAATAAGGCCGGCGAAGATCCTTTGCGTCAATTGACGGTGTATCTCCCTCCCGACTATGAGCAAAGCACACAACGCTACCCGGTTATTTATGTACTGCATGGCTACGGCGGAACTGATAGTGTAATGATGAATGTATGGATCAATTTTAAAAAATTACTTGATCAGGCAATCAAAACCGGGAAGATGCGTCCCATGATAGTAGTTGCACCAAACAGCATTACCAAACTGCAAGGAAGTTTTTATACAAACTCATCTGTTACCGGTAACTGGGCTGATTATATTGGGAAAGATGTGGTGCAGTATATGGATAAACATTTCAGAACAATACCAAATCGCAAGAGCCGTGGACTTTGCGGACATTCAATGGGCGGCAACGGTGCATTGAAATTGGGAATGTTGTTTGCCGACACTTTCAGCGCCGTGTACGCACTTAGCCCTGCTGTGCTTGATTGGCATAGTGATTTCTCACTGTCGAGCCGTGGCTTTAAACGCATCAGTAAATTGAACAATGCTGAGGCCATTGTAAAAGGCCTGAATGAATCAGATGATTTCAATGCGTTTTTTGCTGCCGTACTTACAGCTATGGCAAGAGTGTATTCGCCAAACATTTCAAACAAAGAGCTGCTTGCCGATTTCCCTGTCACATATGTTGGCGACAGTGCTGTATATCATCCTGATGTAATTGGCAAATGGGAAGCGAAATTCCCTTATCGAATGATCGATCATTATCTGCCACAGTTACGAAGTCTTACAGCTTTGAAATTGGATTGGGGGCGTAACGAAGATTTTCCTCATATACCTTTTACAAGTCTTCAATTCAGTAAAAAACTGGAAGCATACCGCATCAAACATTTTGCTGAAGAATATATTGGCGATCATGGAAACATGCTTGATGGTTTTGACGGGCGAATATTTAATGAAGTACTTCCATTTTTTGATAAATACCTGCAATGATTAAATACTTACTATCGTATATCGTCCTTGCTTTAATGAATGCAGCTTGTACAAGCAAGGCAAATAGAACCCAGGTTTTTGATGTGCATCTGCATGGCGATGCTGCTCCGGAAAAACAACTTCGCAATCTTTCAGCAAACGGGGTTCGTGCAATTGCAATCAGCACATCGTGGGCGCAACAACAAACTTATCAAAGCAACAAAGACTTAACTGTATTGCATGGATTACTTGTGCCTTGCCCCAACGGGAAAGTTCCATATAGTTTGCAAACATGTTTTGAAGATGGAAATGAATGGCCCGATGTAAACTGGGTTGAACAGCAGATCAAAGAAAAGAAGATTGATTTTATTGGTGAAGTACTTACCCAGTATCATGGTATCTCTTCTTCTGACACACTTATGCATTCCTATTATGCATTAGCCGAGAGATATAATCTGCCTGTTGGTATTCATACGGGTTCTGCAGGCCCTGATCATGGTTGTGCCAATTTTAAAGAAGAGATGGGGGATCCTCTTTTATTGAAAGATGTCTTGCGAAAATTTCCGAAGCTCAAAATTTGGTTCATGCATGGCGGAGCACCATTTGTAAAAGAATGTATTGAAATGATGAAGACATATCCGGGACTGTATGCAGATATTTCTGTATTGAATAATCCTGCCATTATTCCGGCAAACGATTTTGCAGTAATCATGAAAGCATTTATTGATGCAGGTCTTGAAGACCGGTTGATGTTCGGGACTGACAATGCGGACAGCAAGATCTGCATCGCAGCAGTTGAGCAACTGGATTTTCTCACTGAAAAGCAGAAAGAAAAAATTTTCAATTTAAATGCGGAAATATTTTTTAAAAAATAAGTTGTCGCTTTAAATATGATTATGTCATTATTTGCGTATTGCTAAAGTCTAAGCATATAATCAAAGAGCGATGATGAAATATTGTGGTTAAAAAAATCACATTCGCTCACTGCATCTTCCCTTCAAACCAGCTTTTGTCAAACAGTAGAATATGAATAGCAAGCATGCCATATACAATGGTAGAAATGCTGAGTGTGAGTAATATCCCGATTTGCAAAAGGGTTGTAATTATCCATGACCATTTTCTTGTTTGCTTAAATAATGCTAATGGTAAACAGGTTATTTCAGCAATAATTACAAACCAGTTCAGGAAAGTAAAAAAGAGGTTGGGAGCAGACCCAAGTATGAAATCATTCGAGCTAAGCCCAAGCGGGCCAAACATGATTTTTTTAACGGCAGTGCCATCTATCCAACTTGCAGAATATAGTTTGTCGATGCCGCTGAAAAAATAGCCTAGAAAAAAAATCAGCCATGCTCCGGTAATAAGTAAGGGAGAAATTTGCCAATTGTTTATTGTTGTATATGTCTTTTTTTTTGTTACAGATAAAGGTTCGCCGTAAGGAATGATGGTGCAGGCAAGTAATAGCCAGCCAATATAAGGAATAGCAGGGTTTAGTATCATATTATTCCTGTTGAGTAGGCAGGTTAAGCCGTACCATAGCAGAAATGCTACTATCCGTCTTTTAAATCCCACAATAAAAAGGAGTGAAAGAAAAGCAATGGAAGAGAGAAAAAGTTTTACTTCTCCCGGCGAGTCATACATGTTTAGTAGGTTTGGAAATATACCATAAGAAAGATTGTGATTGCTTTTTGCAACCAGTCCTTCAGTACTCCAGATATCAGCAGCGGATGAGTAAGAGTTTAGTATAACAATAAGAATGTAAAAGCCAAGGTAAATACGAAAAGCTGAAAATTGATATGGCGAACAATTTGTCATTGTACTTTACATACTGGATTAAAGATCTTAACCTCCGGTATATCGTAAACTTTTTTTATAGTTTTTAATTGAAGTTCATCAAGCGTATCAGGAAGATTAAATTGTTTTAACAGATTCTTTTTACAAAGTAAAAAATGCATTCCTCCTGAAACCTGCTCATCTTTTAATATATGAGGATAAGCAAGGAAAATGGAGTAAGAGTTTTTGAGATAATAACTTCCTCTGAAATGACTGAAGATTTCCTGATCAAGTAAAACGGAATCTTTTTCTGATTTTCTGTTTGTATATAAAAGCTGATGTTCTGTTGAAAAACCTTCAACACCATTCACTGTTCCAAAAACTGTTGGGAGTGGGGATGCTCCGTATGAAAAACCGATTCCACGAAGAGCCTTGCTTCCTGTAATGTATCCGGCAATCTGCAGGCATCCTGTAATGATCAGGAGTATTGACAGAATATTTGTAGCGCTATTTTTTTTAATGTTCATCAAGTCTGTTTATGCCAACTGATAATTCCAATGTTTAAAATAAGGTTCCCAATGACAGGAAATAGTCTTCAATTCATCCTGCTGCAGTACATGGTTAAGAACTATATAATTTTTATTTTTTTCAGCATGTGCAATCATCTTTTTTTCGCAAAGACTGAAGTCGCCCAATTGCAATGTAGTGTAAAGATGCTTCAATGATTCAACCGGAGCCTGTATGAAATCTTCATAGCGCAATTCCGCTAAATGTCCATTGGGGATTAAATGCTTGTCACGGAGATAGGCATTTGAAATACCTGCGTAGCTCTTCAGTATAATATTGCTAAAATCTACATTGTCAGTTTTGCCCAGCATGTAGTTCCTCTTTATCATTTGCAGCATTCTTTGCGTAGAGGCGTATACATCATACGGATTGCGATGAATAAATATAAATTTTGCATGCGGAAAGAGAGTAAGAAGTGTTTTTATTCTTGCCGTATTGGGCGGGTTTTTTAAAACCATCTGCTTGTTTTTGCTGGCAAGTGATAATTTTTTAATGAGTATGTTGTAACTATTCTGCCAGTCATCTTTTTCTTTGATGGAAATATTTTCAAACAAAACATATTTTTCAAAATAACTTTTGTAATTATTGGGGAATAGATAGCCCCACGTACTGGCGCAAGGGCTCAGCATACCAACCATACCAATATCTTCTTCGCCGGTTGAGTGCCAGGTAAGCGGTATGCGGTGAAATGGATTTTTTGCACGAAAGAGTTTAGCAGAAAACTCAAGTAAGGGGGTCATTCTTTTTTCAAATGTCAACATCAGCTCAGGAAATATAGTCTGGTAAAGCGACATAAAACCCAGCCGCTCATCCTGCATAAAGTATTGTTGAAGATAGGTGGTTCCGCTACGGTAATATCCGAGTACAAACACCGGAGGTTTTTCTACAACGTGATTGTTTACTTTTTTAGCGTGTAATAGAAGTTCAATCCAGCGCATGGGTTCAAGTAATGTTGTTTTTAAAATCCACGGGGCCGCATGCAGCAAACCCTCACTGCTACATCCGCCATTAATTACAGCTGTTTTCAATAAAGTGTAAGCCGGTAAAGGAAAGAGTTTATTCATTTGTTACTCGTGTGCTGTTCATTTCACTAAGAATAAAATTATAAAGCTTTTGTACACTTTCATGTATGTGCTCGTTGTTTGTATGAATGATAAGATCTGGTTTTTCAGGGGGCTCAAACGGATCATTAACGCCGGTAAGGTTATAGATTTTTTCCGGATGACCATCGGGTAGCATTGCTTTTGTATATAGAAGCTTTGTATCTCTTTTGATCAATGTAGTTATATCGCAATCAATCCAAACTGTTTTTACATGCGTGCCATACGCACACAATTCCTGCCTCATTTTTTCATAAGGGTTAATGGCAGCTAATATTGTAATGATCTGGTTTACCGAAAGCAGGTTGGCGACAAAGCCCAGCCGACGGATGTTTTCATTCCGGTCTTCCCTTGAAAAGCCAAGATCAGGGCATAGCATTTTCCGGTAAACATCACCATCAATTACTTCTGTTCTATACTTCTGTTTTATTAATAATTCTTTTGTGCCGTTGGCAATGGTTGATTTTCCTGCTCCTGAAAGACCTGTAAGTTGTATAAAGATCATGCGTTAAAAATTTTTGTGATAGAGCCTGTACGTTTTGTAAGCAACTGCTCCAAGATCAGTTGCAATCCGGTTCATCATGGTGTTATCTTCTGCTACCCATGAAAGCTCTCCTTCCTGGTAATTAAGTTCGGCGCCACGTTTCATAATTTCAGGATAAAGTAATGCGCCAAGCCCCAAGTGTTTGTGCGTGCATTTCACAGCGGCTGTAATTACTCTTATTGATGTTATCTTTTTTCTTCCCTGCAGAAGTTTAAAAATACCCCAGGGGAACAACCGACCGTTTTTTATTTTATGAAGTATTTCATTAAGATTGGGAACACAAAGAAGAAATGCAACAGGTTCATCATTTACCTCGGCTACCAAAATCATGCGTGGGTCAATAATAGCTTTCAGGTCTTTTGCCAAGAGGAAGAACTCTTCTTTTCCCATTGGCGTAAAGCCCCAATGCGAAACAAATGCATCGTTATAGAGTGAATGGAAAATATCCAGCTCTTCTTTAAAGTGTTGTATATCGGCCTGTCGTATATGCACTTTATATTTTTGGTGAAGAAAATGACTTACCCGTTTCATTTTTTCTGTAGGCAGGTATTGCGATCGTTCAAGTTTGTAAGAGTAAAAATCTTTCAAGCCGGAATAACCGCATTTTTTTATCTGCTCATCATAATAATCGTAATTATAAGTAAGCATAAAATACGGAACTGTTGTAAAACCTGCAACAAGAACACCCAATTCATAATGAAGGCTTGGATTAAGGGGGCCTGTGATTTTTGTGCAATGTTGTTCTTGTGCAAATGCTTCTGCTGCAGAAAAGAGTTGGCTGAAAATAGTACTGTCGTTCTCGGCTTCTAAAAAGCCAAAGCAACATTCCTTTGTTTGGTGGTATGCATTATGCTCCCGGTTAATGAAGGCTGCTATCCTTCCCACACAACGGCCTTCTTTAAAAGCCAGGAAAAACCGGTGTGGGTTACGTTGCCAGAACAAATGTTTTTCATTCAATAGCTCCTTTTGTGACAACAGCAACGGTGGTACCCAGTTCCTGTTGTTTTTATTTAATCCATAAGGAAACTGAATAAACAGGTTGAGGTCTTTTTTACAGGAAACAGGTTGTATACTAACAGTGTTGATCAAGCTACATTGTTTTAACTCAATAAAACTATGATTTCTTAAATGGAATATGTAACTTGATAGAGAAGTTCTTCTTTTAAATAACCTGCTAAAATTCACTCGGCATGAAGGTTCTGCTCATTGGCCCTACTGCTCTTGATTACAAGGGCCAGCCGATAAAACAAAAGAAACTGCACCTGCCAGGACTTACTTTGCCAATGCTGGCTGCCGTAACCCCACCTGATGTGGAGGTTCGTTTACTGTCTGAAACGGTAGAAGATATTCCTTTTGATGAAAGTTGGGATCTTGTTGGTATAACCGGCATGGGTTCTGGTATTGTAAGGGCATGGCAAATTGCCGACGAGTTTAAAAAACGAAATACAACAGTTGTAGTGGGTGGTATAGCGGCTACTTTGTGTAAACCGGAGTGGTCGTTAGAGCATGCTGATGCATTGGTAACAGGTGAAGCGGAAGAGACATGGCCAATGGTTGTTGAAGATTTTCGTAAAGGAAGTCTCAGGCAATTGTATACCATGGAAAAGCGGCCCGATATCAATACGCTGCCATTGCCAAGATATGATTTGATGAATAAAGCAAAACTCGGGTTTTGGCGACCTGTCCAAGCTACAAGAGGTTGTCCTTTTCCTTGTACTTTTTGTTCGGTTCAATCATTTTTTGAGAGAAGTTACAGAAAGCGGCCGGTAGACCAGGTGTTACGTGATGTGAGAGCTGCAAAACAATCGGGCAGCAGGTACATTGCTTTTATTGACGACAATATTGGTGTTGACTGGAAATATTTTGAAGAGTTAATGACTGCCTTGATACCTGAAAATATCATCTGGATGAGCCAGTGCAGTATTCATATTGCTGATAAGCCGGAGATGATGCAGCTGGCTTATCAGAGCGGTTGCCGTTTACTTTCGTTTGGCATTGAATCAGTAAATGAAAAAAGTATTGCATGGATTGAAAAAGAATTCAATCATCCCAAACAATACAAAGAAGCGATCAGGCGCATACGTAAACATGGCATTGATGTGTCAACAGAAATGATCATTGGTATGGATGGCGATGATCAATCTGTTTTTCAGAAAACCTATGATTTTATTATGAGCAACCGCATTTCAGTTCCACGTGTACATATATTAACACCGGTACCGGGCACAGCTTTATACACCGAAATGGAGCAGGATGGCAGAATTATTAATAAAGAGTTTGGAAGGTATAGCGGAGGGCAGGTTGTATTCAGGCCTAAAAATATACAGCCCGATGAGCTGCAGAAAAATTATTGGAAACTGTATGAGTCTTTATTTACACCTGCGGGAATTTTTAAACGGTTATTGGGAAGCCCGCTTTCTGTAAAAACAATGATGCCTTTTGTGGTGATGGCGGTGAACCTGCATTACAGGTATCATATCAGGCATCGGATAACACCGGGTATTGTGTAAGGTAAAAAAATAATTCTTTTTCTCTAACCCCCGTGAATACGAGCAAGGTTGTGTGCGTGTAATTGCTAATGCATGGCCTTTGCAGACAAAAATCCGGATCCATCATCAATAAACATATCAAAACGAAAGTTATGCGGATTCTATTTGTAAGACCACCTGTGCCTCCACACACAATCGGGCTAAAACACATTATGATTTGCGAGCCACTGGAGCTGGAATATGCAGCTGCAGGGTTGGAAGGACATGAGTTACAGATAATGGATATGATCATTGAAAAGGGATTCAGAAAACGACTGGAAAAATTTAAGCCCCATGTAGTTGCAACGAGTTGTTATGTTACCGGAGTAAATGAAGTGATAAAAATTTGTCGTGAAACCAAACTTTGGAACCGCCAATGCTTTACGATAGCAGGAGGTACACAAGCTTCGCAAGTGCCCGAAGATTTTGCTGATGCTGCAGTGGATTGCATTGTAAAAGGGGATGGCACCAGCATGATGCCGATCATTATTGAAGCGTTAGAAAACGGGCGTTCGATCAGGAATATTCCGGGGCTTGCATTTCCTGTTGGGCCAGGCGAAGTGGAGCTGACAGCGGGGAAAGCTTATATGCCAAGGCCAGATGATTTACCCTTACCCAGGCGTGACCTGGTGGCGCACCTCCGTCACCATTATTATTATTTGCAGCATCAGCCGGTGGCAACAATGAAAACAACCTGGGGTTGCTGGTACAAATGCAATTTCTGCTATACCTGGCGAATAACAGATGGGCATCCTTATTCACGCAGCCCCGAATCAATTGTAAAAGAACTGGAGCAAATTGAATGTGAGGATGTGTACATAGTTGATGATATTTTTCTCATCAACAAATCAAGATTAAGGCAGCTGGCCGACTTGATCAAAGAACGGAATATTCAGAAAAAATACCTCGTTTACGCAAGAGCCGATTTTATTTCACAAAACGAAGATGTTATAGCGGAGTGGGCAGCATTGGGGTTGCATGCAGTGTTTATTGGTCTGGAAGCTGCTACGGATAATGAACTGGATGCAATGAACAAAGAATCAACAGTTGATTACAACCGCAGTGCAATTGATGTACTGCGAAAACATAAAGTGGATACGTATGGTTCATTGATTCCAAATCCTGATTATACGCCCGGAGATTGGGAACGGCTTTGGAAATTTATAGAAGAAACTGGACTGTATTATGTAAATATTTCTCCACTTACTCCACAGCCGGGCACCGCAATCTGGAATATGTATGAAGACGAAGTGACTATACCACGGGGCCGTGCAGCGCACATGCGAGCAGCGCACCTACGCCTCGCTTGTCCTGGCTGTCGACGCGCGCGCCGCGCGCGAGCAGGACGTCGGCGAGCCGAGCCAGGT
>NZ_CAMLGT010000099.1 GCF_946479605.1 uncultured Lacibacter sp. | reverse complement strand
TGGAAGAAAATAATTTCATCAACACGGGTATCATGAGCTACAGTGCAAAATATGCTTCCTGCTTTTACGGACCTTTCCGTGATGCATTGGATAGTGCTCCGGGCTTTGGTGATAAGAAGACGTACCAGATGGATTATGCAAACCGCATTGAAGCCATTAAAGAAACGGTGATGGATGTGGAAGAAGGTGCAGACATTGTAATGGTGAAACCTGCATTGAGTTATCTAGACATCATCCGTGAAGTAAAGAATGCCGTGAATGTTCCGGTAAGTGCTTACAACATCAGCGGTGAATATGCCATGATTAAAGCAGCAGCAGAAAAAGGATGGATCAATGAAGACAAAGCCATCATGGAAGTACTGACATCGATTAAGCGTTCCGGTGCAGATTTGATTGCAACCTATTTCGCAAAAGACTTTATTAGAATAATGGGCCACTAAGATACTTTGTGAATGGTCAATGGTGAATTGTGAATGCCAAGCTTAATTGTTATTTTGTAGCTACAGTTCATCAATCACCTTTAATCATTTACAATGTTTCTAACCTTAAACCATCAGAAGCTGGATCTTTACAGCTTTTCAAAAACATTTACGCTTGAGTGTTATAAGTTAACAAAGATCTTTCCTGCTGATGAAAAATTCGGAATGACTTCACAAATCAGAAGAGCAGCATTATCCGTGCATTTGAATATTGCAGAAGGCTCTTCCAGAAAGTCAGAAGTTGAAAGAAAGAGATATTATGAAATAGCAAGAGGATCGGTCATTGAAATTGGCGCAGCGCTGGATATTGCGAAAGAGATTGAGTACTTAAATAATTATGATTTAAATAAACTTGGTGAATCAATGATCAAATGCTTTAAGCTGTTAAGCGGACTGATTGAATCGAAAGCATCCCATTGACCATTCACCATTGACCATTCACAACTATGTACGAAAAAAGCAAAGAACTATTCGAACGGGCACAGAAAAGTATTCCGGGTGGAGTTAACTCTCCCGTACGTGCATTTAAAAGTGTAGGTGGTACGCCACTGTTCATGCAAAAAGCAAAAGGTGCTTACATGTATGATGCAGATGGTAATCAATACATCGATTACATTGCTTCATGGGGACCCATGATTCTTGGTCATGCACATGAACCCATCGTAAAAGCCATTCAGGAAAAAGCATTGGATTCAACTTCGTTTGGTGCGCCAACGGAATTGGAAATTGAAATGGCTGAGTTAATTCTCAGCATGGTACCGAATGTTGACATGATCCGCATGGTGAGCAGCGGTACAGAAGCCTGTATGAGTGCCATCCGTTTGGCAAGAGGGTATACCGGAAGAAATAAGATCATCAAGTTTGAAGGACATTATCATGGTCATGCTGATTCGTTTTTGGTAAAAGCAGGAAGCGGTGTGGCCACCTTCAACATTCAAACAGTGCCCGGCGTAACGGCTGGTGTAGCGAACGATACATTAACTGCTGCATATAACGATCTTGATGCAGTAAAAAAGTTAGCAGCAGAACATAAAGGAGAAATTGCAGCCATCATTGTGGAGCCTGTTGCAGGCAACATGGGTTGTATTTTACCACAGCCCGGTTTTCATGAAGGCTTACGCAAACTCTGCGATGAAGAAGGAATCGTTTTCATTTTTGATGAAGTGATGACAGGTTTTCGTTTAGCAGCAGGTGGTGCACAGGAACGTCTTAGCATTAAAGCTGACTTGGTTACATATGGTAAAGTTATCGGTGGCGGTATGCCTGTTGGTGCATTCGGCGGCAAGAAAGAAATTATGCAGCACATTGCTCCTTTAGGAAATGTGTACCAGGCCGGGACATTGAGTGGCAACCCGATTGCGATGATAGCCGGTTATACGTTGCTTACAGAATTAAAGAACAATCCCTCTATTTACAAAGAGCTGGAAGAAAAAACCATTTACTTGCGTGATGGATTGAACGAAGTATTGAAAGCATGGGGGCAACCCTATATCATTAACCAATTGGGTTCAATGATCAGCATTCACTTCAGCGATCATGCAGTCGTTGATTTTGCAACTGCAGCATCAGCAAATAATGAGTTGTTTAAAAAATATTTTCATGCCATGTTGAAACGTGGTGTGTATTTACCACCATCAGCATTTGAAAGCTGGTTCCTCAACAATGCATTAACGTATGCAGATTTAGATAAGACCATTGCTGCAACCAAAGAAAGTTTGCAGGAACTGTAAATTAAAAAGGGGCTGAATTCAGCCCCTTTTTATTATGCTACTTTCTCATCACCTGTTAGCACCACAACAGGTTCTTCTTTTTTCTTCTTTCCTTTCTTCATTTTATTCAACCAGATCATTGTACCTGTGATCGGCAAACTCGTTGCGATCAAACAAGCAAGGAAGTATAATATTTTTGTGAACGTTCCATACACATTTCCAACGTGAATCGCCTTGATTGAGCCAGCAATACGTTCGTTAAACGGTTTCTTTTTAAAAACATCCAGCTTCATCACTTTCCCAGTCTTCGGATCTATTGTTATACGATCACCCGCAGCAGGTGCAAAAAAACCAAGCTTCGTTTTTGTGATCATTGTTTTTGCTTGCGCATCAGCAGGCAATGTGATGACATAATTTCCATTATACGCTAATACCTTATCTGCTTCCTTTACATAATCAGCAATTGATAATTGAACAGTTGCCAATGAAGTTGTATCTGCTGCAGCGTCTTTGCTTCCTCCACCCTGTTTACGTTCGCCTTTTGCTTGTCCTTCTCTTCTATCACCGCCTTCTGCTGCCGAACGACGCTCTCCCCCTTTTCCTCCTTCAGCTGGTTTATACGTTCCTAATGTTTTTTGCAAACCTGTTCTGTACCATTCAAAACTCCATTGCGGACCTGTTAACCCCATCAGCAATAATAAGATGAGTGAATAAAATGCAAGTGTATTATGAAGATCGTGGTTCACACGTTTCCATCCCGCATTCCATTTTATTTTTAATCCCTGCCTCCAGAATCTTGCTTTTTGTGGAAACCAAATGATCAAACCTGTAATGCATCCCAATGTAAAAATGATTGTTGCCCACCCGGTGATCATACTTCCCAGCTTTCTGTTCTCCAAACCATTTACAATCGGCTTCTTTACCTTATCGAGCAGCAACCAACGGTGCAGACTGAACATCGTACCCATAAATTCTTTAGTACCATTCTTCTCTTTGGAGTTACCTGTTATTTCACCTGTGTATGGGTTCACAAAATAAGTAGTGCCGCCTCTTGGTCCTTCCTCACCAGCTTTCTTTACATTAAACTGGTAAGTACGGTTTAACTCTGCAGGAATAGTTACACCTGCAATAGTGCCACCTGCTTCCTGCTTTACTTTTTCCAGTAACGAATCAACAGGAATACGTTCTTTGCCTTCAACAGCCTCAACTTTAAATAAATGCGGAGCGGCTTTCTCTGTTAATTCGGTATTGAATACATATACTGTTCCGCTGAAACATACTGCGATCACAATTAATCCGCTGCTGAGGCCCAGCCACAAGTGAATGTCATTAAACAACTTTCTTATTTTCTGCCAGCGGGTTTTGCTGATTTCCTGTTTAGCCATTGCTGAAATGAATTGCTTTTTTTACGTTCTGGATTTATGAGAAAAAGGGATCACGCTGTTGACGTGTCCCTTTTAGACGATACTCTTTTATTTTTCCTGCTTAGAATCTATAAGAAATAGTTGCTACGACACTGCGTGGAGCAATCGGATTCACACTGTAATTCTCATGCACATAGTAATTCAATACGTTTCCAATGTTGGCCACTTTTGCCAGTAAGCTAAAACGATTGATGCTGTAACCAACTGATGCATCAACAGTGGTAAATGCCTTCACCGGTATCATACGTGAATAGTTTTGTGATTGACCTTGTGTATTATTCCATCCGCCAATACGATCACCAACATAATATGCACCTACCCCAACTTTCACTCTTTTTAATGCACCTTCACTGAACGTATAGAATGCACTGGCATTACCGGTATGTACAGGAATGTTCACCAAACGATCTCCCTCAATATAACTTCCAACTTTATCAGGCGTGCTGGTATAACGCATATCGTTATAGCTGTAACCAGCCATCATTGTAAGACCTTTTACAAAATTCCCTGTTACATCCAATTCAATTCCTTTGCTGGTTGTTTGACCAGTGAGCTCTTTCAGGTTGCTGTTGTTGTTAGGATTACCGTTTGCATCAAACTGTGCAGTTTGTGCCAGGTTGTTGTTGATGATCCGGTAAGCAGTAACATTCACTGTTAACCTGCCTTTCAACAGAATATTTTTTACACCCACTTCGTACTGATCAATAATAGATGGAGCCAATACATTGTTGTAAATATCTAACCCTGTATTGATCGAAAACGAGTTTGAATAACTTGCGAATAAAGATACATTTGGTTTCACCCTGTAAACGATACCAAAACGTGGAGAAAATGCTCTGTCATTTTTCAGTTTTCCTTTAGCCTGCACACCTGTAGCCAATGTTGTGGTTGTTGCAGGAGCCGATTCCTGTAATGACCAACGGATACCAGCCAATACTTTCAGTTTAGGAGTAATGCTGATAAGATCCTGCACATACGCACCCAAACGATTTACCGGCGTTTCAACAAATGTTAATCTTGTTGCAACCGGAATATCTGTACGGCGAACAAATTTGTTTGGATCAAGAAGGTTAATGCTGTCGTAGATCTTTCCCTGTACATCGTAATTATATGTTTCAGTAAGGTAATGGTCTGCATCAATACCTGCTAAGAGATTGTGCTCCATTTTCCAGGTTTTGAATTTACCATTCAAATTCACCTGGCCTGTGAAGTAATTCTCTTTTGTATCAATACGACCTAACGGACGGCCCCAGTCTCCATTTGCTTTAGCCTGGATACGTTCTACAGAATAATAATCACGATCGAAATTTTGATAAGAAACCACGCTGCTCAACTGCCAGTTAGTGTTGAACGCATGTTTAACCGTAGCAGATACTGTGGACTGCTGTGTAATATTATACTGCCAGTCGGTACCCATATAGGTTGAACGATGAACATTCGGGATTACGGTGTTATTCAATGAACCGATACCGAAGTCAGGAGTAAAATCATGTTTCAGGTAATCGCCTTCAACGATCAATTCTGTTTTTGCACCCAGCTTAAACAGGAAAGATGGGTTAATATAATAACGTGTTGAAGAAACTTTATCACGGTAGCTGTCAGTAGTTTCAAATGTACCGTTCAAACGGTAAGCAATTTTTTTGCTGATGGGACCGTACACATCAAAGGTTGGTTTCCATAAATTGAAGCTCCCTGCACGCAGGCTTACTTCACCACCAAAATCAAACTTCGGTTTTTTTGTTACCATGTTCAACACACCGCCCGGAGCTACGTTACCGTAAAGAATAGCAGCACCACCTTTTAACACTTCCACACTTTCAAGCGAACTTACTTCGGGCATTGCACCACTATTCACTCTTGAGCCGTTGCGGAACATATTGGTTGATGAAAAACCATAACCACGGGCACCAAAGCTTTCCTGTGTGCTGGCTCTTGTTGTGCTCATGTAAACACCGTTTACGTTACGTACCACATCGCTTAAACGTTGTGCCTGCTGATCTTTCATTACCACTTCACTTACTGTTGTAACAGCTTGTGGAAGATCCATTGGTTTAATGTTCGATTTGCCGAACACTGTTGCACGGTCGTTTACACTACGGAAATAAGCGATCACAATTTCCTGAAGTTCTGTTTTATTTTCTGTAAGCACAAAATCCTGTACAAGTGCATCACCTTTCTTTACATCAAGCACCGTTTCAACCGTTTTCAATCCTGTAAACGATACCACGAGTGTGTAGCGACCTTCAGGAACGGAGTTGAAAAAGTATTCACCGGCTTCGTTAGTAATGGTTGCGTGATTGGTTTCTTTAATTAATACGTTTACGAAACCGGCAGGTTTACCATCGCTGGTGCGTACCACCCCTTTTACAACAGGAGCCGGTGCCGGGTGAGCCATAATTGGCTGCATATTTCTGTTTTCGGTATTTAAATTATTCTGAGCTGATATTGATAAGCTGATAAGTCCGAGACTAAGCGTTAGTAATGTCCGATTCATAAATCACATTTTATTCGGATGCGAATTTCTTATGAATCAACTTGTTTTACTTTCAATATCGGGAAAAGCGTTTACGCAAAAAGGAAAACCGCTATTTGTTATCATCGGAACAGCAGTTCACACGGTTTCAACCCGGTATGCTTTTTAAATGCAGTAGAAAAATGAGAAATGGATGAATAGCCCAGCATGGCACTTACTTCTGTTACGCTTAATCCTTTCTCGTACAAGAGATACTTTGCATGTTCCATCCGCTGGTTCTGGTAAAATTCAAAGATGGTGGTACCAAACATTTCTTTAAATCCCTTCTTCAGGTAACATTCATTGGTGCCCACTTTACGGCTTAATTCTTTAATGGTAATTGGTTCACCAATGCGTTGCAGTAAAATTTCTCTTGCATGCAAAATGGTTTCCTGTGCAGTATCTGTTGCCAGAAAACGACATACAAAACTCTCTTCAGCTTTCTGGTCGGCTAAGCATTCCAGGCCATACAGCAATAAGCTTTGCAACTGGCTGTTTACATAAATATTCTCCAGCGCATTACTGTAATTATGCTGCATTAAGTTTTCAAGAACAGTTTTGATCTTGCTGCACAGGTTCACAGTAGTGGTAAAGGATTGTTTTTCTTTAAACGCCAGCACCCTGTCGCTTTTTGTCACAATATTTCTTCCTTTTATAAAAGGAGATAAATAAGATGGTGTAAAGCGGAAGAGGAAAACATCAACAGTTGGATCGGCCTCGCATTCCTGTGATGTTTTTTTGCAAACACCATTGCTGCACGATTTACTGTTACAGTATTTATTCCCGTTAAGGCAAAAACGAAGTTCAATATTCTTGTCTTTGGGTTGCTTCGCCTCGTAGTTATACAGCAACACAGCGGTATCCTCTGGCGTAATATGCGGTTGCAGTTTATAGCGGTAAATGCCATATTGCACTGAACCTGGAATTTGTTTTTCCAGTTCATACACCAGCTCCAGCTCATGTGTAACAAGCGGATTCCGGTTGGCCAGTGATAGAATGTCGTTTAACTGCTGCATCAGTGCGCAAAGATAGGTTATAAAAGACGCTCTAAACGGAGGTTGATTGACAGAGTTTTGTCATGTTTTGGCAACCTGGTTGCTGCTTTCAGCCGTGTTATTGCTTCGTACAAAAAGAGCAATAAAATGCCCTTGCAAATTGTGGAATTCATGGGTGAAAAACAGTGCTTTATTTCGCCTTAACCGCTGCCTTTTCCGTACATTTGTCCGAATCTATTTTCACCACTTCCAACAAGATTTTTGAGAATCAAAATATGAGCACAGAGTTTCAGGAAACAGCCCTCAGCGCCGCTGCACAAAATGCAGGTTATGGTGCAGACAGTATCCAGGTTTTAGAAGGTTTAGAAGCGGTTCGTAAGCGCCCTGCCATGTATATTGGCGACATCAGCGAAAAAGGTTTGCACCATCTCGTATATGAAGTGGTTGACAACTCAATTGATGAAGCGCTTGCAGGCTATTGTAAAAACATCACCGTTAATATTCACGAAGATAACAGCATCAGTGTGCAGGATGATGGCCGTGGTATCCCTACTGCCATGCATACAAAAGAAAAACGTTCAGCCCTTGAAGTGGTTATGACCGTTTTGCATGCCGGTGGTAAGTTCGATAAAGGTTCTTACAAAGTATCGGGCGGTTTACATGGTGTGGGTGTAAGTTGTGTAAACGCACTTTCAACCAAATTGCATGTAACCGTACAGCGTGAGGGAAAAATATTTGAGCAGGAATACAAAATTGGTATCCCACAATATGCAGTACGTGAAATTGGCACCAGCGAAATAACGGGCACACGTGTTCATTTCTGGCCCGATGCAAGCATCTTCACCGTTACACTTTATAAGAAAGAAATTCTTGAAGCACGTTTGCGTGAGCTGGCATTCCTCAACAAAGGCATACGCATTACATTAAACGATTTGCGTGAGCTGGATGAAGCGGGTGCTACTTATACAAATACATTCTACAGCGAAGGTGGTATTGTGGAATTTGTAGAAATGATCGACCGCAATGGCAAGCGTGAACCACTGTTACCAAACGTGGTGTACATGGAAGGCCGTGATGAAGAAAGCAATGTGGCGGTTGAAGTAGCCATGATCTACAACACATCGTACAACGAACATATTTTCTCTTACGTAAACAACATCAACACCATTGAAGGTGGTACACATGTTACCGGTTTCCGTCGTGCCATTACCCGTATTTTCACATCATACGGTAAACGTGAAGGATTGTTTGAAAAAGCAAAAGTGGATGTTGAAGGTGATGATTTCCGTGAAGGATTGACTGCAATTGTTTCAGTAAAAGTTCCCGAGCCTCAGTTTGAAGGTCAAACAAAAACTAAGCTTGGTAACAGCGAGGTAAGTGGTATTGTTGAAAGTACTGTTGGCCGCACATTGGAAGCATTTCTTGAAGAAAATCCAAGAGAAGCAAAGAACATTGTACAAAAGATCATTCTTGCAGCGCAGGCACGTGCAGCAGCACGCAAAGCCCGTGAACTGGTGCAGCGTAAAACCGTATTAAGCGGTGGCGGTTTGCCGGGAAAACTTGCCGACTGTTCTGACCGTGACCCTGAACGTTGTGAATTATACCTTGTGGAAGGGGACTCAGCTGGAGGTACTGCCAAACAAGGTCGTGACCGCAGCTTCCAGGCTATTCTTCCGCTTCGTGGTAAAATTCTGAACGTAGAAAAAGCAATGGAGCATAAGATCTACGATAACGAAGAGATCCGCAACATGTTCACCGCCTTGGGCGTAAAGATGGGTACGCCGGACGATCCAAAAGCACTCGACATCAGCAAACTCCGTTATCATAAGATCATTATCATGACGGATGCCGATGTGGACGGTAGCCATATCGCCACCTTGATCCTTACCTTCTTCTTCCGCTATATGACCGCCATTGTTGAGCAGGGTTACCTCTACTTAGCACAGCCACCGCTTTACCAGGTAAAAAAAGGAAAAGACATGGCTTATGCATGGACTGAAGAACAACGTAAAGCATATGTGGCCCAGTTTGGTGCAGGTAAAGATGAAAGTGTGGGTGTGCAGCGTTACAAAGGTTTGGGTGAAATGAATGCTGATCAGTTGTGGGACACTACCATGAACCCGGCTACACGTGCCCTGAAAATGGTAACTATTGAAAGTGCTGCTGAAGCAGACCGTGTGTTCAGCATGCTGATGGGTGATGAAGTAGCTCCCCGACGTGAGTTTATTGAAACCCACGCTAAGTATGCAAATATTGATGTATAAGCAGATTTCTGCCGATAAAGCAAAACCGGGCTTCAGCAAAGGCCCGGTTTTTTATTGATTTTCATTACCTTATGACTGTGGAAAGCATTTTCCGGCCCTTTTGGCGAAAAAACGTACTTTAGCCCGCACCGGGAGACCGGACAAGAGCAAACAAATTACTAATTCCATAAACAATTAAACTATGCAATTAACAGCGTATAATGTAAAGACAAAGGAGAAAAACGTTCCCATTCTGGATGCAGTGATCACCCGTACAGCAAAGGGCGGATACATGGCACAGGGTAATGATGGTAAAGGCAACAAACTAACTTCTTTGCTTAGTGAAGCAAAAGCACTGGCTGCAATTGAAGCAGGCACTGCTAAAAAAGGCTGGGATTAATTTTATTCTATCCATAAAAAAAGTCGTCCCGTATTGAATACGGGACGACTTTTTTTTGCCAGAATACTAAATTTATAATGGAAACCTTCGTGCAATAGCTCTTGTTACACTTTGAATTGATTGCTGAAACGGATAATTCCAATCTGTTTGATTGGTAAAGCGGGTGCTCCACACCGTGTAGCCTTCTTTAATTAATGCACTGCTTACAAACATATCACTGGTGCGGGCCATGCCTGTTGGCACGCCAATACGTGGTACTGTACGATTCAAAATTCCGCCTACCACATCAATACCAAGCGCCACTTCATCACTCAAAATATGATTTTGAGTAACCTTTGTTGACACCACTGCATCTACCTCAAGTATTTTTGCCAGTTCCACCGGGTCCATTTGCCAGGAAGCAGAATCGGTGATCCCTTTTGCTTCCAACAGTTTTTTTGTACGCTCAGTACTTTGAAACTGCACCTGAGAATAGCGGCGGAGCCGGGTATCAACATACTGCACAAGGTCAATATACAATGCACGGTTTAAAAAAGTGGTATTGCGGTTAATGAGTTCCTTCACCTGTTCGGGTGTTAACTTCTTTGGAATATTTCCGGTTACTTCCAGCTGTGCAGGTAAAATAGCAATGGTGCGGATATTGTACTGTTGTACACGTTCCATCATTCGTTTTCTTGCACAGGAAGAAATTACTAAAGAAAGAGAGAGTAATAGTAGAACTTGTTTCATAAGCCCGGTTTTAATTGAAGAATACAATGTGTCATAGATATTGGTACAATTGGAATACCAAAAATAATAAAGGCTTTCGTTTATGAAAGCCTTTACCAATGAATTAACTTAAAAAAAGTAAAACTACTTGATGAAGCGGATGGTAAACGGATACCTGTATAACACATCATCTGCAGCTTTTACGGCAGCAAGAATGTAAAGGATGAGTGAACCGATACCGATAGCGATCAACAGGAAAATACCAATGATCAAAAAGATCAGAGGAATACATATAATACAGTAAATAAAAATACTGATCTGAAAGTTCAGAACTTCCTTAGCATGTTCTGCAACATATGGCGATTGATCTCTTTTAACCAGGTAAATGATCAAAGCCGGGATAATAGAAAAGAAGATGGATAATACATGTGTGAGGATAGCAATTGAGCGCTCGTCGCTGCTTACCTGTGCATACCTGATTTCTCTTGAATTCGCAAAGTTTTGTTCCATGATTAAAGGTTTACTGTTTTTGAAATTGGTTAAAGAAGGAAAAACAGCGCCTTTCTGCAACTGAAAATACGATATTAAATCCGTTTTCTGATAAAAGAGAAATGATTGTTCAGAAGGCTATGCTGTAACCGGCTTTTCTATTACGGCTGCATGCATGCGGGTGAGCAGACGAAGCAATGCTTCCATGCCATCCATATCTCTTACAACTAACAGGAAGAGCTTGCCTGTTTGTTTAAGTTGCGCTTTGTTCAAAGATGTTTGCACAAACTGCATGATGCCCTGGAACACTGAAGATTCGAAATAAGGCGAATCGGGATTGTTGATGAAATAGCAACGAAGCGTTTGTTCTTTCAAGGTCATTTTTTCGAAGCCGAGTTCAACAGCCAGCTTACGGCAACGCACAGTGGTAAACAAGTCTTCCACCTGCGGAGGTATGGGACCAAAACGATCGATGAGTTCTTTATGAAAATCTATTAGATCTTCTTCGTTCTCACAATTATCCAATCGGGTATACAAACTCAAACGCTCGCCGATGCTTTCAACATACGCATCCGGGATAAGAATTTCCAGATCAGTATCGATCACACAATCCTTTACATAATTTTCCTGTTGCTGAATTTCTTCTTTAAACAGTTCACGGAACTTGGTGCGTTTCAATTCACGAATGGCTTCATCCAATACTTTCTGGTACATTTCAAAACCAATCTCGGCCATGAAACCGCTTTGCTCACCACCCAGCATATTACCTGCACCTCGAATATCCAGATCACGCATGGCAATCTGGAAACCACTACCCAACTCACTATGCTGTTCCAATGTTTGTAAACGCTTGCGGCTATCATTTGGTAATGTACTCATGGGTGGTGCCAGCAAATAACAGAATGCTTTTTTATTACTTCGACCTACACGTCCACGCAATTGGTGCAGATCACTTAACCCAAACTGATGCGCATTGTTCACCATAATGGTGTTTACATTGGGAATGTCCACACCGCTTTCAACAATATTTGTGCAAACCAGTACATCGTATTTTTTATCGATGAAGTCGAAGATGCGTTCTTCCAGCTCATGACCTTCCATTTGCCCGTGTGCAAAACCAATGCTCAGGTCGGGACACAAACGTTGAATGATGGCAGCCATCTCTGCTAACCCAGCAATACGGTTATGAATAAAGAATACCTGTCCGCCACGTTCTGTTTCAAAATAGATCGCATCACGAATGAAATCTTCCTGGAACACTTGCACTTCTGTTTGTATCGGCTGACGGTTGGGTGGCGGTGTATTCATGATACTGAGATCTCTTGCACCCATCAAACTGAATTGCAACGTACGTGGAATAGGTGTTGCAGTAAGAGTTAATGAATCTACATTCGTCTTAAGTGTTTTGATTTTTTCTTTATGTCCCACACCAAACTTCTGCTCTTCATCCACCACCAGCAAACCAAGATTTTTAAAATGCACATCTTTCGCCAGCAATGCATGTGTACCAACAATGATATCAATCTTACCTTCTTCCAGCAGTTTGTATGTTTCTTTCTTTTCCTTTGCCGACTTGAAACGGTTCACATAGTCAAC
>NZ_CAMLGT010000098.1 GCF_946479605.1 uncultured Lacibacter sp. | reverse complement strand
TTCTTTTATTCTTCTTTCATATTAATGATCTTATCAACTACATACTTCGAGTGACCACGCCACGGAATGGTACCGAGGTATTCTTTATAATGGAGCTCAAATACTTTTCCGCTGTTGAGCATAAGTACATTGGCAACACTATCGTCCTCCACACTGAATTCAAATTCATAACTGGCTACTGTGCCGGGTGTTCTTGACCGCAAACCAGATTGAATGAGTTTACCTTCGTATGTTTTAAACACGTATCCTTTCTTCACCATGTAATTCAGTTCACCTGCTTTTACACCTTCGCCAAATACATAGTAATAACGCCAGTAAATAAAAATGACCAGCACAACAACCAACACAATGGAGAAAATGCCGAGGAATTTTCGCATAGAATTTATTTAGATACTAAATATACTTACTTCAATGTGATTATACCAGCCTGAAACCATCACCATCAAACAAACCCATATCACTCAGCTTCAAATGCGGTATCACCAGCAAGCCCATAAACGAAAGTGTCATAAACGGTGCTGCCAATGTTGAGCCGAGTTCTTTGGCTGCTGCATCAATGGCACTGTATGCTTCAGCTACTTTGTAACCATCATTATTACTCATTAAACCGGCAACGGGTAACGGTAACACTTGCTCATGCTCCTTACCAACTACACTTACACCGCCTTTTGCTTCAATAACCAAATTCACTGCACGGCTTAAACTTTCTGCATCAACACCCACGGCAATAATATTATGGCTGTCGTGCGCAACCGAAGAAGCAATAGCACCTTTCTTCAAACCAAAATTTTTGACGAACGATTTAGCAACCGGTGCATTACTGTACCGGTTCACCACAACCATGTACAGCAAATCTTTATTGGTATTAACTTGTATAATATCATTTGTTACGGTGAACGAAGTAATAGGTTCGATGAGTTTGTTGGTGATGAGCTGACCATCCATTGCTTCAATCACATACACCTGTTCAATATTTTCCTCATCGGCTTTCCCAAAGCGGTTAAGATGAAATTCAAATTCAGCAACAGGTTTTACATCGCAATTAAAATTATTGATGATGCTCGACTGTTTACTTTCAATTAGTGATTTGCCGTTTTCTGCAACGAGCTCACCATTGATGAATGTTTTTTGTGTTTTAAATTCTTTCAGATCATTCACAATAATAAGATCAGCTGCATCGCCTGTACGCAGCAAACCCAGATCGAGTTTATAATGTAACGCCGGTGTTATGCAGGCTGCTTTCAGCACATTAAATACATTTATGCCTTTTGCCACAGCTCTTGCACAAAGCTGATTGATATGCCCTTCCACTAAACTGTCGGGATGTTTATCATCGCTGCACAACAAAATCATTTCCGGGTATTCATCGATCAGGCTATACAATGCTTCAAAGTTTTTGGCAGCACTTCCTTCCCGGATAATGATTTTCATGCCATGTTTCAACTTATCCAGCGCTTCTTCTTTGGTAAAACATTCATGATCGGTTGAAATACCTGCATCAATGTACTTTTTCGCATCTTCTCCTCTCAAACCGGGCGCATGCCCATCAACAGGTTTGCCCAATGCGTTTGCGGCTTTTATTTTTTCCATCACTTCCGCATCGGCATGCAACACACCGGGGAAGTTCATCATTTCACTCAGGTATTTGATCTCTGGTTTTTGCAGAAGGGTTTTTACATCAGCCGCATTTAACACTGCACCTGCAGTTTCGAACGATGTAGCAGGTACACAACTGGGTGCACCAAAATTAAATTTGAAGGGGACAGTTTTGCCGTTTTCGATCATGTATTCCACACCGGCCATGCCGCACACGTTGGCAATTTCATGCGGATCGCTCACCGTAGCAACAGTGCCATGCACCACCGCCAGTTTTGCAAATTCTGAAGGCACCAGCATAGAACTTTCAATATGCACATGGCTGTCAATAAAACCGGGCAACAGGTATGGAGCTCCTTCTTGCTCTCCCTGCTTTGTAATATTTACGGAGGCAATTTTTCCTGCCTCAATCATTACTTCGCCAAAATTGATTTCACGGGAAAACAGATCAACAATGTTGCCGGATAGTGTAACAGATGCCATGTTTGGGTTGCTTGGTGGTTAATTTGGGGGCCAAGATACTTTACGGTCGGGCCTTGTTAAAATTTTTCTCAGCAAGTTCTGCCAGTCTTAAACAATTGTTCCGCTGCCACGCTGTTAAAGCTGCCGGAAAAAATCAGGATTGCGGTTCTGATACAAAAAATTCATCCCCTGTCTGTAACAATTTTCTTTTCTTTACAACTTATCTCATAAACGTAATTAAACATGAAAAACGTAAAATTATTCAGCCTGTTTATTGTGGCAGCTTTCAGTACTGCAGTTGTAAAAGCACAGACTGTTGACGAAATTGTGGCAAAGTATATTGATGCAATTGGTGGTGCAGCTAACTGGAAAAAAGTAACCAGTATGGTACAAACGGGCAGCATGTCGGTACAAGGGGCCGATGTAACGGTTGTAAGAACAGTACTGCACAGTAAGGGTTCAAGACAGGACATTTCTTTGATGGGGATGAACGGATATATGATTATTACACCAACAGCCGGCTGGAACTATATGCCTTTTGGCGGACAAACGGCTCCTGAGCCAATGACCGCTGAAGATCTGAAACAAGGCCAGGACGAACTGGATGCACAAGGCAGCCTGCTCGATTATAAAACAAAAGGCCATACTGTTGAGTTGCTTGGCAGCGAAGATGTAGATGGTACTGATTGTTTTAAACTGAAAGTGAACTTAAAGAATGAACGCAGCGAAACGTTCTTTATTGAAAAGAAAGGTTATACACTGATCAAATCCGTGGGCACACGTTCTGCAAACGGACAGGAAATGGAACTCACAACTACGTTCAGCAACTACCAGAAGTTACCTGAAGGTATTGTTGTTCCAATGACGCTTAATGTTCCGCTTGGCCCGGGCATGAATGCTGATTTCACTATTTCAAAAGTGGAAGTGAACAAAGCAATTGATGAATCAATCTTCAAACCAGCTAAGTAAAAAATAATTGTGAACGTAAACCCGACCTGAAACGTCGGGTTTTTTTATTCGTTTAATATGAGAAAGATCCTTTTAAGTACTGTTTTAATTTGTTCAGCTGCTACTGCTGCTTACTCACAGGTTGATGCCTCCACGTTTGGAATGATGGAAGCCCGTCACCTCGGCCCAGGTACCATGAGCGGACGTATCACCGACATTGTTGGTGTGAATGCAGATGGTAAAACACTTTATA
Source organism: uncultured Lacibacter sp. (assembly GCF_946479605.1). The sequence continues at coordinate 9,316 of NZ_CAMLGT010000098.1, read as the reverse complement.
TTGGTACAGCCGGTGGCGGTATCTGGAAAAGTACAAACGCAGGCGCATCGTTTAAACCTGTGTTTGATAAATACATTCAAAGCATCGGTGCATTGGCCATTGATCAGAAAAACCCAAAAACCATTTACGCCGGTACAGGCGAAAGCAATATGCGTAACTCCGTGTCTGTTGGTGATGGCATGTACAAAACAACCGATGGTGGAGATAACTGGGTAAAGATCGGGCTCGACAGCACAGAACATATTTCACGCATTATTGTTGACCCAGCCAATTCATCCGTTATTTATGTAGCAGCTCCCGGTCCATTATGGAGCAACAGCAAACACCGGGGTTTGTATAAATCAACCGACGCAGGTAAAACATGGGAAACCATTTTATACATCAACGAGAAAGCAGGCGTGGCCGATGTAGAGATCGATCCTTCCAACTCAAATATATTATACGCTACTACCTGGGAGTTTCGCCGTTTGCCTTATGCATTTAACAGTGGCGGCAGTGGCAGCGGTATCTATAAATCAACCGATGCAGGAAAAACATGGAAAGAATTAAGTAACGGGTTACCGAAGAAACCATTCGGCCGTGTAGCTATCGCATTAGCACCGTCATCGCCAAAAAATTTATGGGCCATTGTTGAAAGTGAAAACACAGGCTTGTATATTTCTGCTGATGCTGGTGAAACATGGAAACAACAAAGTGCTACAAGCAACATTACACAACGCCCGTTTTATTTTTCTACACTGGAAGTAGATCCGAAAGATCCCAAGCGTGTATATCGTCCTGCATTTTCTTTTTCTTATTCAAGCGATGGTGGTTATTCATTTGCTGATGCAAGCAATGATGGCGGATGGGTGCACAGTGATCATCATGCATTATGGATCAACCCCAATAATACCAATGTGATGTATGTGGGAACAGATGGTGGTGTGTACTTCAGTCTTGATCGTGGCGCCACCTGGAAGTTTTGCAACAATTTACCGGTGGGTCAGTTTTATCATGTAAGTGTTGATGAGCAGGAACCCTATCGTATTTATGGTGGCTTGCAGGATAACGGTAGCTGGTATGCGCCAAGTGCTGCTCCGGGTGGTGTATTGAATGGCGATTGGAAATCATTGTTTGGTGGTGATGGCTTCTGGACGCAACCTGATCCGTTTGATCCGGATATTGCTTATGCCGAAGCGCAGGGTGGTACAATGTCAAGAGTGAATATCAAAACAAATGCATCGGTTACCATTAAACCGCAAGCTGTGCAGGGCGAAGAGAGTTTGCGTTTTAACTGGAACACGCCTATTGTAACGGGAGCAAAAAATAAGAAGAATCTTTATACAGGTGCTCAGTATTTGTATAAGAGTACAGACAAGGGAAGCAACTGGGTGCGTATTTCTCCTGATCTTACAACAAACGATAAACGCAAACAGGAACAGGAAAAAAGCGGTGGTGTAACAATGGATGTTACCAGTGCGGAGAATCATTGTACCATTTTTACCATTGCAGAATCGCCACTGGATGAAAATATTATTTGGGTGGGCACTGATGATGGCAATCTGCAGGTAACAACGGATGCAGGAAAAACATGGACAAACGTTACAGCAAATTATTCAGCAGCCGGTATTCCGAAACAAACATGGGTGAGCAGCATTGAGCCGTCAAGGTTCGACAGGAATAAAGTGTATGCAACATTTGATAACCACATGTATGGCGATCACAAAACGTACATTGCTGTGAGTACAGATTTAGGTAAGACATGGAAGAGATTTGACAGCAAAGAGTTCACCGGCTTTGCACATAAGATCAAAGAAGATATTGTAAACAACAGTCTTCTTTTTGCAGGCACGGAAATGGGCTTGTTTGCAAGTGTGAATGACGGAGCAGATTGGTTCAGGATGAAAAACAATATTCCATGGTACACATTGGTGCGTGATATAAAGATCCAGGAGCAAACAAATGATCTTGTACTGGCAACGCACGGCCGTGGTATTATTGTTATTGAAGACATTACACCCATGCGCACCATTACGCCTGCTGTGGCAGCCAATGATGTGGTGATGCTCAACAACAAACCGGTTACATTAACGATGGGTAAATATAGTGGCCAGTTCCCCAATTCTTCAGGCGATTGGAATGGTGGTTTCGGAACAGTGATTACGCCCATGCAATATTACCTGAAGGAGAGAGCTAATACTATCCAGATGGAGATATATGATAAGGAGGGGAAACTTGTACAGAAACTGTCGCCCAGCAACAGGAAAGGATATAATAAAGTTATTTGGAACCAACGGATGGCTCCTGCTAAAACAGCAAAAGGCGGCAACCAACTGGAATACGCAGCCTTTGTTGCACCACAGGTGTTGCCGGGCGATTATACACTTAAAATGAAAGTGAATGGCAAAGAGTACAATCATACAATAACATTGGTGCATGATGAAAAGAACAAAAATTTTACGCTGGAAGATCGTCAGCTGCAATACAAAACAGGAATGGAGTTGTATGGTATGCATGAGCAGCTTGCACGCCTGGTAGACAGTATTGACGCCAAACAAAAAATTCTGAAGCGCCATATTGATTCCACACAGGATAAAAAAACAAAGACGTTGCTGCAGGATTATTTTGATAAACTGGAAACGTTGCGCCTCACACTGGTGCCGCCTGTTGTAAAAGGCACGGCCGATCTCAAACGCTTACGCACCGACCTGAGCGATGTGTATGCAGCCGTAATAACACAGGAAGCAAAGCCCGGCAACCTGCAGATACAACGTGTTGCTTTTTTAAAAGGCGAAATAGGAAAAGCAGAACAACAATACGAGCAGTTGAATAAACAGTTTGAGCAGAAGGTGATGAAGGCAATTGAAAAAGAATTGCTGAAGAAACCGGTGGTGAAGAAAAACGCATCAAACTAATTGTAACGTCAAAAAGAAAGCCCTGTCAACAGACAGGGCTTTCTTTTTTATATATGATGACGGTTACTTCTTTTTCTTTCCCCACTTTTTCATATCAAGATAGTCGAGGAAGTAGATCACTTTTAGCGAAAGATTATTATTGGCATCAGCATCAATGGTGTTGCCGAAGTTTTTAAAATAATCACGTTGAATAGAGCGATCAAATGTGTAGATCGAATTTTTCCAAACCACATTCAGGAAGCTGCCCGGTGCAAACTGCCAGGTGTACACCATATCAATATTAAAGAAGTTCACGTTTTGGTTGGCATTGCCGGTAAATGTACTATTGGGTAGCAGCTTGCCATTTTGCTGCAGCGTAAAATATTCTTTAATGTCAACAGAGCTTGCGTAGTGGCGCATACGGTACGTGATCCACATCATATTGGTGAAGCTGTACTTAATATTGAGAATGTTTTCAACGGTGTTTACTTTGCGGCGTGCAAAAATTGATTCGTTATTTGCTACTGCTGCATAACCCATGTTGTTGAAACGTGGTAAATAACTTAACCTGTGCGATACCGAAAACTTACTGTTGAAACGAAATGTTTGACCAATGTTAGCGTCAACACCAAACTGATCATAGAAATTAAAATGCCTGCGTGCAAATATTTCGCTCCAGAATGAATATTTCTTTGCTTCATTACTATTTACCCAGCCACCAACAGCAAAACTCTGGTTGCGTGTAAAATACAAACCGCTTTTACGTGGTTCGTAAAAGTCGTTTTGTTTGCTGGTGTAGCCTAAGAAGGTTCCGATCCACCATAATTTTTTTGTTTGCAGTTCGGCATTGAAATTAAGATTACCGGTTTGGTAGGTTTCTGTAATACCGGTGAATGGAGTATGCAGTTTGCTTACACGTCCATTGAGGTTTAAGAAAATGCGATTATACCAACTCTTTGGTTCAATCCATTTGTAACCTGCCCAAAAACCATGATCAAGAAAGTTGTTGTTGGTAAAGTAACCAAGATCACGGTGTGTATATTTTGTATCTGTTAACTCCTGCCAGACGTTGAAGTTGAAACGTCCGCTTGTTTTTCCAAAATATAACTGGTGGCTGTAACCATTTTGATTTTTACCATCAGGCAAATAACCCATCAGCTGACTTACAGCAAACTTGCCGCCCACATTCCAGGTATTCTTCTTGTCATTCAGATCAAACAATGCAGCTGTAACATTCGCATCATAATCACTTCCGCTGCGGATCACGTTTGTATTGATGAGCGAAACACTGCTGTTGTTTTTCATTGTTTTATCAAGCACTATGATGTTGTAGTTTGTTAACGGATCAGTTACAAACTTGCGTTGATCTTTTGTATTTACATCTTCAATAGTGGCATATTGTGTTTTAGTAACAGCATTTAAAATGCCAATGCCTAAACCGCTTTGTGTACGTCCCGATACTTTTGATGCATTGATCAACTTCGATTCGGCAGGATTCTTAATTAATTTTTCATTGGTGCCCACCTGCGATGAAGCCTGGCCGAAATGAATAGGTGTACCACCAATGCGGCGTGAGTAAAACAATCCGCCTTTACTGAAGAGTTCTGTGCCTTCAGTAAAGAAATTTCTGTATTCGTTAAACTGTACTTCAAACGGAGTAAGGTTCAACACCTGGTTATCGCTCTGTACCTGTCCAAAGTCAGGGATCAATGTTGCATCTAAAGTAAATGCCTGGTTCAATCCATATTTTACATCAAGCCCACCGTTAACTTGCCCGGTTAAATTTTTAGAACCTGCGATATTTAAAGGATAGTGGTTTGAATACACAGAAAAATAAGGAGAGAATTGTAAACGGACAGGAGGTTTAATATTTGTGATGCCGGTCCAGAAACCTTCCTGTGTTAAAAAACCATTTACGTTGGGATCAATGGGATTCCATGTAAACTGCTGACCGGTTTTTTGGCGACGGCGTGTAATATTCACACCCCAGTCCTGAATTTCTTTTTTACCAAAACGGATAGCACCATACGGAATGAACATTTCAAAACTCCATCCATTGTCATGTACAACAACTCCGCTTTTCCAAACAGCATTCCAGCTGAAATCTTCGCTGTTGCCATTGTTATTGGGCGCCATCTTTGCATCCCATTGTTCGTTAAGTGGTGTAACAAAATATTCAAAACCATTCAGGTTGTCTTTGTAGGTGTCGAAGATGATACCTATAAAATCATTCATGCCAAAACCATCACGCCCTTTTAATTCCATTGCAATACTGTCACGTGTGCGTTCGTAACAAAACCCGGCAAAATAAATTCCTTCATCTGAGTAAAGCAGGTAGCTGACTGTTTTTGATTCTTCTCGTTCTTTTACACCAACAGCGGGACGGAATTCGATAAAGTCAGTTGCTATCGGTGCATCTTTCCATGCGGAATCATTTAATAAACCATCAATTTTTATTTCAAGCGTAGTGCGCTTTGCTGGCAACAAACGGGGAGGGGCTTTTTCAGTAACCTTCGGAGGGTTTGTTTTTGATGTTTGCGCCTGTACAGACAGGCATACGAATAGCAGTAATATTGGTATGGTCAATTTTCGCATGATGATGAGGTTTACACTTAAACGATTACGAAAGTAGATTAGTTACATTGCTGCATAGGAAAATTTAGACGAACGGTAGAAAAATGACAACATATTTCAGGTACGTATAAAAAGGATGTTTTTATTGCTGATAAGCGGAGAAATTCAGGGATGGATGCTGGCAGTAAAGAAAATGCACACATCAACAATTTACATGCCGTGAACAGTTTAGCACCTGTAATTCTTTTACAAAATAGATAAACGGCCGCTCATCACATGCAGCAGTACATACATCTTTTGCAGGAAAATCCTTTGTAATTTCCAGCTTCAATCAATTGTACTGAACATGAGAAAATCAATCTTGCTTGCAGGTACGCTTTTCAGCGTACTGTTTTCCCTTGCACAAAAAAAACAAACAGCATCTACTGTTTCAAACGAAGAATCAATTTACAGTTCGTTGAAGTATCGCTCCATTGGTCCTTACCGTGGCGGACGTAGTGCTGCAGTAGCCGGCAGTTATTCCAACAAAACAACCTTTTACATGGGCGCTACCGGTGGTGGTGTTTGGAAAACAACCGATGGAGGCAATAACTGGAAGAACATCAGCGATAAATATTTTGGTTCGTCCATTGGTGCAGTTGCTGTTGCACCCAGTGATGAAAGTATTGTGTATGTGGGCGAAGGCGAGAATACCATGCGTGGTAATGTAAGCGAAGGCTTAGGTGGTATGTGGCGCAGCGATGATGGTGGACGCAGCTGGAAAAATATTGGCTTAAAAGATGGGCGACACATCATCCGCATTCTCATTCATCCCAAAAACCCAGATGTAGTATGGGTAGCGGTGATGGGCCATTTATTTGGACCGAACGAAGAGCGTGGTGTATATAAAACAACCGATGGCGGTAAAACATGGAAACGCACGTTGTTTGTGAATAATCAAACTGGTGCAAGCGACCTCGTAATGGAGCCGGAGAATCCATCTGTGCTTTATGCAGGTACATGGCGTGTGATCCGTACACCACACAGTTTGGAAAGTGGTGGCGAAGGAAGTGGTTTGTATAAATCAACGGATGGTGGTGAAACGTGGACGAATATTTCAGCAAAAAAAGGTTTACCAAAAGGCACCTGGGGCATTGTAGGTGTTGCATTTGCACCATCAAATCCTGAACGTATTTACAGCATTATTGAAAATGCAAATGGTGGATTGTTCCGTAGTGATGATGCTGGTGAAACCTGGCAGCAAATGAGCAGCGATAACAATATCCGCCAGCGTGCATGGTATTACAGCAAAGTATTTGTTGATCCGAAAAATCCTGATTTAGTTTATTGTCCGAATGTAAACTTCATGTACAGTCGAGATGGTGGAAGAACCTTTCAATCGTTGCGTACTCCGCATGGTGATCATCACGATCTGTGGATCGACCCCAATGATGGCAAGCGCATGATTGTTGCTGATGATGGTGGTGCACAGGTAAGTTATGATGGCGGTAACAACTGGAGTACGTATATGAATCAACCAACGGGACAATTCTATCGTGTATCAACCGATAACAGTTTCCCGTATCGCATTCTTGGAGCACAGCAGGATAACTCAACCGTACGAATTAAAAGCAGAACAAGTGGTGCCGGTATTACAGAACAGGACTGGCAGGAAACAGCCGGCAGTGAAAGTGGTTATGTTGTTGCCGATCCAAACAATCCGGATGTAGTTTATGGTGGTAACTATGGTGGTTATCTTTCACGCCTTGATCATAAAACCGGGGAGAACAGAGCGATCAGCGTGTGGCCCGATAACCCGATGGGTGCAGGTGCCGATGTATTGAAGTATCGTTTTCAATGGAACTTCCCCATCTTCTTTTCACCACACAACCCCAAGAAATTATATACCGCAGGTAATGTTTTGTTTGCAACAGAAAACGAAGGTCAAAGCTGGACTGCTTTATCGCCAGACTTAACAACCAATGATAAGAGCAAACAAAAATCTAGTGGCGGCCCGATTACGCAAGACAATACCAGTGTTGAATATTACTGCACCATTTTTACGGCAACAGAAAGTTTTGTAGAGAAAGATTTGTTGTGGACCGGCAGTGACGATGGCTTGATCAACGTAAGTAAGGATGGTGGTAAAACATGGGAGAATGTTACACCGAAAGATGCACCGAAGTTTATGATGTGGAATTGTGTGGATGTTGATCCCTTTAAAAAAGGTGCAGCTTATTTTGTGGGCACACGTTACAAGCTGGATGATTACACACCCTACATCTACAAAACAGAAGACTATGGTAAAACATGGAAGCTGATCAACAACGGCATCAATAAAATGCATTTCACCAGAGCCATGCGTGCCGATCAGAAACGTCCGGGCTTATTATATGCCGGTACCGAGTTCGGCATGTACATTTCGTTTGATGATGGTGCCAACTGGAAACAGTTTCAACTGAACATGCCAGTTGTACCGATTACCGATATGACCATCAAGGAAAATGACTTGATTGTTGCAACACAAGGCAGAGGCTTTTATGTATTGGATGATCTTACTGTTTTACAACAGGTGAAAGCGGATGTTGCAAACAAAAATCTGCATGTGTTTGATGTAAACCCCGGCTGGCGTATGCCGATGAGCCGTTTCAGTCGACGCTTTGGTACGGCACAAAACATCGGTGAAAATCCGGCTGGTCCTTTAGTGATTACGTATTATGCAAAAGATGTAACGGATTCTACCAAAGCATCCATTACCATCATGGATAAAAACAAGAAGCCCATCAAAACATTCAGCACTGATGGTAAAGACAAACTCGACATTAAAAAAGGATTGAACAAGTTTGCATGGGATCTGCAATATCCACCTGCTGAACCAAGCGAAGGCATGATCCTCTGGAACGGTGCACCGGGTACTATTACCGCAGCACCGGGTACTTATTTCGCTAAAGTGAAAGTTGGCAGTGATTCAAGTGAAGTGCCGTTTACGATTAAAGCCGATCCGAATTACCGCATGACGCAGGAAGCGTACGAAGAACAATTCAACTTCCTCTTAAGTGTGCAGCAAAAGTTCAACGATGTGCAGAAAGGTATTAAAGACATTCGTGCATTACGTACACAGATCAATGATTTCATTGGCCGGCAAGGAAAAGAATGTCCGAAAGAAATTAAAGACATGGCAACGGCTATCACCAAAGAGTTGACGTCGATTGAAGAAACCTTGTATCAAACAAAATCAAAGAGCGGACAGGATCCATTAAACTATCCTATCCGCATCAACGATAAACTGAGCGGTGTGTTTGATGTAGCCAACAGCGGTGTAAATGCGCCGAGCAAGCAATCGAAAGAAGTGTTTGCTGAATTGAGCAAGCAAGCCGATGAGCAATTGAACAAATTGAAGAAGATCATGAGTGAAGACGTGCCGAAGTTTAACCAGCTCATCAGAGAAAAGAGTTTACCGGTGATCGGAATTAAATAGCATCATCGTTATTTTGTTTGTTGCGGCGGCCGAAGGCCGCCGCAACTTTTTATTCCTTCTGCAAGAGCCTATTTTGCTTATTTTGCAGCCAATCAAATTATTTGAATGAAACCAGTAGGATTCGTTTTCGGGCTATTGTTGCTGGCCGGTTGTTCATCTGAAAAAAGCAAGAACAGTTTTGTAAATGATTACGAGCAAAGTATTGGATGGACACAGGTGCCCGTTCTCAAAGGCAATGCACACAGCGGATCTTATGCTGAATCAATTACTCCCGACAGGGAATTCAGCAATACGTTTTTTGCCAGCCTTGCACAAATTGAACCTACTCAGTTATTGCCGCTGGTCATAGCCGATGTGTGGGTGTATGGCACAAAACTTTCACAACCTGTTACTTTGGTGTTGCATGTAACCG
>NZ_CAMLGT010000097.1 GCF_946479605.1 uncultured Lacibacter sp. | reverse complement strand
TTTTCTTCAAAGCCGGGAGTTAATGCAAGTGGTGTTCCTGTTTTATCAACAGCAACAGGTGTTGAACCGGTTGTATCAACACTTAATGCTTTAATATTTGCTGCAACAGCAGGCCCAACTTTCGCCACGCATTCTTTAATGGTTGCTTCCAGTCCTTCCACATAATCCAACGGATGCTGACGGAACTGGTTCTCATTCATATTGCAGTACAACTGCTTTTTCCAACGGGGATAATAAAACACCGATGAAGCCAATTCTTCACCGTTTGCTGTGTTCACAATAATGGTGCGTACAGAATCCGATCCATAATCAACACCAATTACATAAGACGCTTCACTACTCATAGTTCACTTTATAAAATCAATTAACGGAAATTTTGTACTTGGTTACGGTATGATATTTTTCACCTGGTTTTAATAAGGTGGACGGGAATGCCGGTTGATTCGGTGAATCAGGGAAATGCTGTGTTTCAAGGCAAAGACCTGTACGGTGCTTGATGGCTTTGCCATCGCTTGTTTTAAGTGAACCATCTAAGAAATTACCTGAATAGAATTGTAAGCCCGGTTCAGTAGTGAATACTTCCAGTTTACGGCCACTTACAGAATCGCTCAATGTAGCAACCAGTTCAAGATCGCTTCCTTTACGTGTTAATACAAAGTTGTGATCATAACCACCTTCAACAGCAGCAATGCGCTCACCTATTTTGTGCGGTTGTAAGAAATCAAAAGGAGTTCCTTTTACATCTTTCAATTCACCTGTGGGGATTAAACCTGCATCAACAGGTGTATACTTATCTGCATTTACCTGTAACGTGTGATCAAGGATGGTATTGTTTACATCACCTGTCAGGTTGAAATAACTGTGATTGGTTAAATTCACAACAGTTGTTTTATCTGTTTCTGCTGTGTAATCGATCAGCAATTCATTATCATCTGTCAATGTATAAACAACGGTAATGTTGAGATTACCGGGATAACCTTCTTCTCCATCTTTGCTCAGGTAAGTTAATGTTAATGATGCAGTGCTGTCAGCAGGTTGTGCATCCCACACTACTTTATCGTAACCTTTGTTACCACCATGCAAATGATTTGCACCATTGTTGGTAGCAAGCTTATATGTTGCAGTATCAATTTTAAATGTTCCTTTTGCAATACGGTTTCCATAACGACCAATAATAGCACCGAAGTAAGGAGGTGGTGTTAAATAACCACTCAGGCTATCAAAGCCCAGCACGACACTGCTCTTGTTGCCGGCTTTATCAGGTGTGATCCATGATGTAACAATACCGCCATAGGTTGTGATCTTTACTTCAACACCGTTTGCATTGGTTAATGTATAAAGATCAACCGGTTTGCCATCAGCTTCGCCCCAGCTGACTTTTGTAATTTTCTCGTTCATTGGTTCATTATTTTTTTTATCTGCTGTCTCGCAGGCTGTAAGAGCTGCGATTGTGATTGAGCATACTAAAGCTACATGTTTGATACGCAGCATATACTGGTTTTTGTTTTTATAATGGACAAGTATTTGCTGTTACTGCCACTTTACTCTTATAACTGAAAATGAATAAGGAGCAGCTGTAAATTCTATTTTCTTTCCTTTTATGTTCATGGTTGTTTCAACAGGAATGATCTGTTGCGGCTGTTCAATTGAGTTTACAACAGACAGATTATTGCCCTGCAACACAGATAGTTTTCCTTGTGTTGCTAATTTCTTAACACCTTCAACCGACAATACATTCACCTGTGGTTTAGCAGAAACATTTACGATCTTAATAATGAGTTCATTTGTGGCAGCATCAATCACAGATGATGCATACAAACTATCCTGTCCGGCAACTACATCATTGTTAAATGTAAGCGGCACAACGCTTGTTCCTTTGTTGAGCGCAAATAATTTTTGTACATAATAGTTAGGCGTTCCGTATGATTTCAGATTGTCAACCCAAATAAGATCGGGAGCCCATTGCCAGCCATCAACATGTGCAAACAAGGGAGCGTACGATGCCATCTCCACCACATCTGCATTACGTTCCAAACCTGTCATGAAAGCTGCTTCACTGATAGCAGCAAGCAACGTGTTGCGTTGTGTACCATTTGTTTTATCTACATGCGATGCATATTCACCGGCAAACACTTTTGAACCTGTACGTGGATAGGTATCGTAACGGCGTGCGTTTTTCAAAAACCAATCGGGGCTGCGGTAATAATGCTCATCCACAAACGCCACGTTCATTTTACGTAACTCCGTATTGAGCAAATCAAAACGATCACCATCGGGAGCAGTACCCGAACTTGTTATCAATTTAATGTCGGGATATTTTTCTTTAAACGCTTTTTGAAAAACCTTTAAACGTTCAAGGTATTGCGGGCCCCAGTTTTCATTACCAATACCCATCATCTTTAAATTAAAGGGGGCCGGATGTCCCATCTCAGCACGCTTCTTTCCCCAGGTGGTAGTTACATCGCCATTGGCAAACTCAACTAAGTCTAATGCATCCTGCACATATGGATCAAGTTGATCAAGCGGTACTAACTCCGCCGTATTGAACTGGCAGGCCATACCACAGTTGAGAATGGGCAGTGGTTCAGCACCAATATCTTCACACAACTGGAAATATTCAAAGAAACCCAAACCAAATGTTTGGTAGTAATCCGGTGTTGAACGATGTGGAAATTCCACATTCCAGCGGTTCATGATCAGCTGACGGTCTTCCACCGGGCCAATCGTTTTTTTCCACTGGTAACGGTTTGCAAGGTCAATACCTTCTACAATACAACCGCCGGGGAAGCGGATAAAGCCGGGCTTCATATCGGCCAGCATCTGTATCATATCAGCACGCATACCACCGGGACGTTTCTTCCACGTGTCTTCAGGAAAAAGAGAGATCATATCAAGATCAACCGTACCTGTTCCTTCAAACCACATTCTGAACTGACCCTTATGCGCTGTATCGGTTGATTGAAAACTCTTCGACAATTTTTTCCATGCATCACCTGTTGCAGTTACATCAACAACTGATTCGCCAATGATCTGGTTTTTGCTGTTGAGCAATTCCAGGTGCAGCTTCACATTCCCTGCTGTACGAACCATTGCTGAAAAATCGTAACGCAGATCTTTCTTTATACCCATGCCACGGAAACCTTCATTGGTGAAGCTGAGTTTTTCTTTTGTTGCATTATTTAACTCAACACGCAGAAAGCGTGGGTTAGGCAAATTAGCACCCTGTCTGTTGAGTACAGTAACAGCACCTTCAACAAATGGTTTCTGCTCCACCTTCCACCCCATCAGTGGTTTGGCAAATTCAAACGAACGGTTTTTGATCAGCTCGGCATAGATACCACCGTCGGCACCAAGATTAATGTCCTCAAAGAACACGCCCCACATAGCTGGTTGCACTGTTGCAGCAGGTTTATTTGCTTTGATGACAAATGTTTTCTTTTCCTGTGCGGTTGCAAATAAAGTAACAGTTACAGCTGCAATAAAAATGATCTTTTTCTTCATGTACTCTGCCTTCATTTTTTATTTAAGCGTTAATACCACTACTGAAAAAGGAGGCAACTGTACTTCCAGTGTATTGTTTGAAAGTTTTGCGCCTGTAAAAGTTGCCGGTTGAATTTTTGTAGGTTGATCAAACGAGTTGTAATCCTGTAGTTTTTTTGAAGTGAGGATGCGACCGTTTACACTTGCATATTTTGCGCCACGCAGATCAATTTTGATGGTTTGTGCTTTTGAGGCATCAATATTCACCAATGAAATATTGGTGGCACCTGCTGCATTTTTAGAAGCCGATACGGAAACAGCCGGCAGTTTTTCATTACCAAAAACATAGTCCGTTGTTTGCACTGAAACGGGCAGCAACGTAGCATCCTGATGTACATTGTACATTTCCATTACATGATACGTTGGTGTAAGCAGCATTTTTTCATTGTTGGTAAGAATAACAGCCTGCAACACATTCACCGTTTGTGCAAGATTGGCCATGCGTACACGATCAGCATGATTATTAAAGATGTTCAATGTTAAACCTGCAATCATGGCATCCCTGATGGTATTCTGTTGAAACAGGAAACCGGGATTTGTACCGGGCTCCACATTATACCATCCGCCCCATTCATCAACCACCAGGGCCACACGTTTCCTGGGATCATATTTATCCATGATGGTACTATGGCGGGTTACCAGCTCTTCCATCATCAATGCCGATTTCATGGTAGCAAAATATTGCTGCTCATTGTAATCAGTAGCCGAACCTTTTTCCGTCCATTTTACGGTTGTATAATGATGTAAAGCCACACCTTCCATCATATTGTGTGGTATGTCACGCATCAACACTTCTGTCCAGTTATAATCATTCCCGTTTGCACCTGATGCTATTCTGAATTTTTTTGACTCATCTTCAAAGTCAGACATATATGTTGCATATTGTCTGTAAATATTTGCATAGTACTCGGGTTTCATATTTCCACCACAGCCCCACGCTTCATTTCCTACACCCCAGATGTTTACATTCCATGGGTTTTCACGGCCATTCTTTACACGCCATGTAGTCATGGGACTTGTATTTGCTTTCCCGTTTACATATTGCACCCAATCAGAAAGCTCCTGTACTGTACCGCTGCCAACATTTCCGGCGAGGTAAGGCTCAGCGCCAATTAACTCACACATATTTAAAAAATCATGCGTACCAAAGCTGTTATCTTCTGTAACACCACCCCACCAGCGGTTTACAATAGAAGGGCGGTTGGCTTTGGGCCCCACACCATCTTTCCAATGGTAAGTATCCGCAAAACAACCACCGGGCCAGCGAAGGTTGGGTACTTTTAATTTCTTTAATGCATCAACAATATCATTGCGAACACCATTTGTATTGGGAATGGTTTTATTGTTATCCCCTACATAAAAACCACCATAGATACAGGTGCCGAGATGTTCTGCAAAGTGCCCGTAAATATGTTTGCTGATTTTGTGCTGACCAAGATCGGCCTGCAATACAACATTTGTTTGCGCCAATGAAGAAAAACTGAAAAAGCATGTGGCAGCGGTTACAATAAATGTTGAACCTGATTTAAAACGGCTTAAAAAGCGTTGTGAAAAAGAGTTGGTAAATAGCAGCATGTCGTTGTTTTTTTAGTTCTAAGAAAGCAATCAATAAATAACTCATTAGTTAGTATGAGCCACCGAAAATAGAGTTTTTTTTTGATAATTGTATTTTATACAATTAATTTTATACGCACAACCCTTCTATCTTTGAAAATATGACCAGGTACCAGAATCAGACCCGTGTTTTAGTTGCCGTTGACTGTATTGTCTTTGGATTTGACGGGCAAAAACTCAAGATCCTGCTCGTAAAACGTGGCCTTGAACCCAAAAAAGACCATTGGAGTTTAATGGGTGGGTTTGTGCAGCCATCTGAAAATACGGATGAGGCGGCAGCCCGTGTACTGAAACTGACCACCGGCCTTGATGGGGTTTACCTGGAGCAGCTGCATACCTTCTCAGCAACCGACCGTGACCCGATTGAACGTACTGTATCGGTTGCATACTTTGCTCTTATTGATATTCACCAGTATGAAAAACAGATCAGTGAAGAGTACCATGCGGAATGGTTTCAGTTGAATGAAATACCTGAGCTCATCTTTGATCATTCATCAATGGTTACTATGGCAAGAGAGAAACTCCGTTACAAAGCAGCCCTCCATCCTATTTTGTTTGAATTACTGCCGGTAAAATTTACACTGCCTTTATTACAGAGTTTGTTTGAAGATGTGTATGAAACCACATTTGATAAAGGAAATTTCAGCCGTAAGATCATATCAACCGGCTTACTGGTAAAACAGAAAGATAAAGACAAGCTTAATTCAAAGAAGGGTGCATTTTACTATAAGCTTGACAAAAAGCATTACAGAAAAAATTTTCATGCGGTGCTGAAGTTTGTACCCAACCTAAACACCCACCTTGAAACAGAAATGTAATTTCTATTTCATATAGAATACATCTTTCAACGGCGTACTTACCGGCGAGTTATCCGGGTTTGTTTCCATAATGTCTTTCATATATGCCCACCACTTTTTCATTACCGGATGATTGGGCAAGTCACTGAGCTTTGCCGGATCTTCTGATTGAAACACAGCAAACAGATCACCGGTGGCTGCATCTAAAAAAATACTGTAATCGCTGATACCTGTTTGGTGCAGCAGTTCTTCCAGGTCGGGCCATAGTTCGTCGTGGCGACGTTTATATTCTTCTTCCTGGCCTTTAAAAATTTTCATGCGTGATGCAATGCGTGGCATAACTGCTAATTTAAGATTGATTATTTCTTTACAAGATAGCGTGCAAGTTCACCCGGGTTTTGTTTGATCAGTTGCTGAACAACAATCTCCACATTCATCTTCGCCCCTTCCAGCCCGGTATGTGTTTTATCGCCATGAAAGAATTTGTTCACTTCGGCTTCGCCCAGTTCATCATATTTATCTGCGATGAGTTTATTCAGATCAACAAAGTAAGCGCCTTCTTCTTTCGCAATCTGTTCAGCCCACAAGGCATAGCTATCGGTTGAACGGCCAACCTTTCCGTTTTTCCAGTTGTTGCGTGGTATGAGTGAGCATACAATCGGCACAGCGCCTTTTGCCTTTGTTTCACGCACATACTTGCGCATGTACCAACCATAACTGTAAACAGTTTCCTGCACTTTGCGGATCGGGTTCCAGATCACCGAACTATCGTTACCAATACCTCGAATGGTTCCTCTTGCACGTGCGGTATCGTCTAACGGACTGGCATCATTATGACCAAACTGCATGATCACATAATCACCTTTCTTTAAATTGGCAGTGATCTTTTCCCAACGACCTTCTGTGATAAATGTCCGGCTGCTGCGCCCGCCCAATGCATGATTTTGCACGGAAATTTTTGTTGTGTCAAAATACGCAGACATAAAACTACCCCAACCCCACTGACCATTGCTGCCTGTCCCCGAACCATTACGAACTGTTGAATCGCCAATGATGTAAAACACAGGCTTTGTCTGTAACATGGTAAAGGATAATAATGCTGCAACAACCACCAACAATAACAACTGAATCCGTTTCATATAATTCGTTCTTTTCATTTTATTTAAGATAACCTGTAAGAGTATTATTTTTAAGCAAACGTAATCCTTCTGCTACAGATGATGCATTGATCTTTGCTCCTTCCACGTTTGTATGTGTATGATCTTTGTGAAACAACTTCGCTACTTCAACAGGCCCCATTGCGTTGTATTTTTCAGCAGTAATGCTATTGAGATCAACAAAAGCAACGCCTTCACTTTCTGCAATTTCTTTTGCCCATTTTCCAAAGTCTTTGTCTGCAAGCCGCACTTTACCATCTGTCCACTGGTTACGGGGAATCATTGAACAGACAATCGGCGTTACTCCTTTTTCCTTTGCTTCACGGATAAACTTACGTAAATACCAACCATAGGTATGCACCACTTCAATACTGCTGTCCTTCCATGTTAATGAAACAGCTTCCTCACCAGTACCACGCAACACTCCACGATAACCTGCTCGTGAAGTATCGGGCTTGCTGCCTTCGTTATGACCAAACTGCATGATGAGATAATCACCTTTCTTCAACGTTGATAAAACTTTTTCCCAACGCTTTTCTTTAATGAATGTTCTGGTACTTCTGCCAGCCATTGCCTGGTTGCTGATGCTGATCTTTGTAGTATCAAACAACTCGCCGATCATTTCGCCCCAGCCGCATTGCGGACGGTTGGTATTACGTACTGTTGAATCGCCAATGATATATAAGGTTGGTTTGCTGTTGAGCATGACAAATGATGATAACAGTACAATGAAAACAGCAAACTGTAAATAAGTTTTGTATTTCTCCTGCTTAAGCATTCTTTACTTTTTTGTTTTGATAACAATATTCGGTTTGGCAGGTGTTTTCATGCCATCGCCTAAATAATAACTTACATGCGGCGGCTGATTATACGCTACGTTCTGCCAGGCAATACTTAAACGGTATTGCGGATTATGCATAAGTGTATAAAGCTTTATATCGGTGGGAATAGCCGTTGAAAAGATGCGCAACTCTTTACTGTCTGCTGTACGTGCAATGATCTCTTCACGCCAGTCGCCAAACAGATCAGCACTTAAACATGGATTTGCTTTTGTACCATTGTTGCTTACGCAATTATAGTCACGGCCATCAAACAGTTTATCCATTTTACTGTTCATATAATCCCACTTGCCAACATACACTCCATTCAACACTTCACTCAATGCATCACCATCCCAGTAAATTCCCATGTTGCAGGGCGGCGTTTTATCAGTAATTATATTTCCTTTGTTATCGAACAAACCACGTATGCCTGCACCTGCCACCCAACATTCATAACCGGGATAACGGGGATCAATATCCAACGCCAATCCACGACCGGGCCCTTCCCCATCTTCGCCTGCTTTTACCGAAGCTTTCTTCCAGATCACTTCACCTGTTTTTGCATCACGGAAGTTCGCACCCGCATCGCCAAATTTTTCCTGGATACCGAATACTTCCAAACCCGGACGGGTTGGATCAAGATCACCAACATGCAAAGCATCCGCATGACCGATTCCTGTGCTGTACAATCCCTGTCCGTTATCATCAATCGTCATTTGTCCGTATACAATTTCATCCTTACCATCTCCATCAACATCAGTAACACTTAAATTATGATTTCCCTGGCCTGCAAATTTTTTATTCGTATCGCTGTCAAATGTCCAGCGTTTTACCAGTTTACCATCTTTAAGATCCCACGCTGCCAATACTGTTCTTGTGTAATAACCACGACACATCACTAATGATGGATGTTTACCATCGAGATAAGCAACACATGCAAGAAAACGATCCATACGGTTACCATAGCCATCACCCCACATTGCTTTTAATTCGGCTTCTGTTGGGTTGAGAGAAGTGGGATAACGTGGAGGATCATAATCAACCGTTGAAATGATAGCACCTGTTGCTCCATTGAACACCGTTAAGTATTCAGGGCCGCTTAAAATATAACCACGTGCATTCCGATAATCTTTTGTGCTGTCGCCGATCACTGTTCCTTTTGCATCAACAGTGCCATCGGCCGTTTTCATTGCAATCTCTGCTTTGCCATCGCCATCCAGATCATACACCATAAACTGTGTATAGTGTGCACCTTCACGAATATTTTTTCCAAGGTTGATCTCCCATAAAAATGTTCCATCGATCTTATAGCATTGAAAAATCGGAGGATCAGTAATGCCCGCCTGCGAATTATCTCTGGCCTTTCCCGTCATGTGTACAAAAATTTCATACACACCATCGCCGTCCACATCACCTACGCTTGCATCGTTCGCCGAGTAACCCTGTGGTGTTCGTAACGGAATCGACAAATAAGGTTTCGCATTGGCAGTAAGTGTAAACGATTCTCCTTTGGCTTCTTCTTTTTTATTGATGATCGCTTTTACGGTATAAATATTTATGGCATTGGTATCAACAGCTTCATCCACGAATCCTGTTGCTTTTAACAAAGGCGTTTTGTTGAGCTTACTTGTTTTTCCGTTAACGGTTTTGTAAAGATTAAATGCAAGACTGTTATCTTCTGTTCCCAACAACCGCCAGCTCACAAATACTTTTCCATTACCTGCAGGTACGGCATGCACACCACGGGTGAGAAACTCCATACGGTATTGTGCCTGTGACGTAAACAGTGACATGCATGCAATAAGCACCAGCAAAGAAAGCCGTGAGTGGTGAGTAGTGAGTTGTGAGTAGCCAGCTGACCGTATTTTGTTTTGCATTGTATCTTTTGAATTCAATTATCAATTAATAAATTATCAGCTATTCATTATCCAAACTATCCTTTTAGACGCTCCTCTTCTTCAATTCCTGTGGGTTCTTTTTTCTTTTCAACAGGCTTTGTGGAAACATCAATGCTTGTGTTGATGAATTTCCAGCCTTTGGTATATTCCATTGAGCCCAGTGTGTTGGCGGTGATGATGGAATGGATGAATTGAAAATCTTCCAGCAATGAAGTGGGCAGACCGTTTATCTCAAATGCTTTTTGTGCATTGGTGATCTTTACGTTCTGTATAACAAAATTTCTTGCAGACGGAATACCTTTTTCAGCAGGAGTCACTTTCTGTAGCATGGATTTCCAATGTGCAGGCACTGTTTCCATGGTATAACCTTTGGGCAATTCAGAATAACTGTAAGCAGGATACCAGTTTAAATTGAACTGATAGGCATTGCGAACAGAATCCAAAACAGAGTTAACGAAATATACATCTTCCACTACGCCACCACGAGTTGTTGCCGACTTGATGCGTAAACCATTATCGGTATGTTTGGCGTACAGATCAGTACAATAAATATGACGGATACTGCCCGATGTTTCGCTGCCGAGAGTAACCAACCCTGCTCCTTTTCGTGCAATGGATTTCCGTATCACCACATATTCTGTCGGACGATTCACTCGTAAACCATCCCAATCTCTTCCGGCTTTTAAACAGAAATTATCATCATTGCAATCAATATCACAATTCTGGATTAATACCCAGCTTGATGAATCCACATCTATACCATCGGTACTTGGGCCGCTGCCATCCTCGTTGTTCTTGATCACTACACCATCAACTGTTAGATAAGAAGAATACAGCAACTGCACGGTCCAGAAACCCGCATTCTTAAATGTTAAACCTTTGATGGAAATATCCGTTGAATTTTGAACAAGTAATGTGCGTACACGTTTGGCATCATAATCAACGATCCAGCGCAGGCCTTTTGTATCATAGTCTTTCCGCATGGCCCAGTATTTATCCCAGCAAAACTTTCCTCTTGCATTCACCACACCTTCACCTGTAACAGCCACGTTCTTTACATTCACTGCATTGATCAAGGCTGCAGGCCATTTCATTTCCAAACCTGCAATACGGGTATCCATATCCGGATAGTCATCGAAGTTTTGTGAGCCGAGAATCAACACTCCTTTATCAATGCGTAAATGAACATTGTTCTTTAAAAAGACAGCACCGGTCACATACGTACCCGGTTTAAACGCCACAATACCTCCACCTTTCGCAGCACAGGCGTCAATGGCTTTTTGAATGGCAGCCGTGTTAATAGTTGTTGTATCACTTACAGCGCCGTAGCTGTTTACATAATAAACAGTTTTTATGGTTGGAAAACTCCTGGCTCCTACTTTCTTTGTCCAGGCAGGAGCTGTAATTGTTTGTGCAGATAGTTGAATAGAAAAAAAACAGCACAGGATAAATACCAGCAATCGTTTCATCAATGTTTTTTTAGTAGTTGGATGTATTGCAAAGCTGTACGGCAGCGAAATAAGAGGAATGAAGCGGGCTTTTCGATAACAGCAAGCAAAGCAATACACAGCGTTTAATGCTCACAAATTAGTCATAGAAAGAGCCCTATCTATCCTGCCGCATCCTGTACAAACGTTTGCGAAAACGTTTACACGATTTTATTATAATTCTGCTATGAATACCAGTGCATTTTAAGATAATTTTGTCTCTTGGAACAGACAGTCACTACGCTTTCAGCAGCAAATGCTGCTTATTCAAAACTGCAGATACGTATTGCCGTATCAGTGTTTTTCTTTTGCCAGGGCATTTGTTTTGCCAGCTGGGCAAGCCGCATCCCTGATATTAAAACCACTTTGCAACTATCGGAAGCAGCATTGGGTAGTATTCTGCTGGCATTGCCTGCCGGACAGTTAACCATGATGCCCTTCAGCGGTAAACTGGTAACACGTTTTGGCAGTAAGTATGTGTTACGGCTGGCTTCAGCAGGTTATGCATTGACTTTGATCCTGATCGGCTCTACTACTTCATCATGGCAACTGGCTTTATCACTTTACCTGTTTGGCCTAACTGGCAACCTCTGTAATATTTCCGTAAACACACAAGCTGTAAATGCTGAACATTTATTTGGCCGTTCCATTCTTGCATCGTTTCATGGTGTATGGAGCACAGCCGGTTTCACAGGTGCATTGGTTGGTTTACTGATGATGCGGTTGGAATTGCTGCCAGTATATCACTTCATGATTGTTTCTGCCATTGTTATTACTCTGAACATTTCATTTCAGAAATATCTCATCATCACTCCTGTCAGTCGTAGTGCATCTTCGTTTAAACGTTTCCAGTTTCCAAAAGGTTTGTTACTGCAATTAGGTTTGATCGCTTTCTGTTGTTTGAGTGCCGAAGGTTGTATGTTCGATTGGAGCGGTGTGTATTTTAAAGAGGTGGTGGAAGTAAAAGGCGAACTTGTATCGCTGGGTTATGCATCGTTTATGGTGATGATGGCCACCGGACGTTTTACCGGTGATAAATTAGCCGAACGTTTTGGCCGCAAGAAAATGGTGCAGCTGAGTGGTGTGCTGATCTTTAGTGGTATGATGATCGCTGTACTGTTGCCCAATATCATTTTTGCAACCATTGGTTTTATGATTGTAGGGTTTGGCGTGAGCAGTATTATTCCTTTGGTGTATAGTACAGCAGGTAAAGTAAAAGAAGTCGCCAGTGGTATTGCGATAGCAACTGTTTCAGGCGTTGGCTTTTTTGGCTTTCTGATGGGCCCACCATTGATCGGTTATATTGCAGAACTGGCAGGAC
>NZ_CAMLGT010000096.1 GCF_946479605.1 uncultured Lacibacter sp. | reverse complement strand
TCATAATAAAAAAGGGTTAGCATTTGTTTTGGTATCGGGTATTTTACTTTTTTTAGTGAGTCACTACCTTCTCCTCCGCATACGTAAAGTCGACAAACAAAAATGCTCTCTTGAACAAAAAATAGATGCATTGAATATTGCCAGCCGTGGTGGTATGATCGATTACAATATTGAAACAAGAACGGCCCAGATCAATAGCAAAATGAGATTCTTCTTCCCCAGCCTGTCTGATAACGTTCCTGATTTTCTTTCGCAGTTTCTTGAACGCATTCATAAAGACGAACGTACGAGGGTAAGAAGTGAATATGATGCTGCAATCCTGTCCTTGCAGGATGTATGGACCACCGAATACAAAGTACTGGGAACAGACAATAAGTATTACACAGTTATCAGCAGCGTTTTCCTCATCAGGAATGAAGCAGGAAAAATCCATCGCCTTATTGGTGAAATACAGGATGTGTCTCAACTACGCAACCTGCAGGCTGAATATTACAATCAGCAATTAAAACATAAACAACGGCTTGCCAGCACAATTATTAAAGCAGAGGAAAATGAACGCAACAGGTGGGCACAGGAGCTGCACGACAACATCTCACAGATATTGACGGTGATCAATTTATACCTTAGTAATACAAAATTGAAGCTTGATAACAATATATTAATGATCGGTGAAGCAAAAAAAATGGTAACAGAAGTACAGCAAGAGATCCGTTTACTGTCTGCCACCATGAAACCGCCTGCCTTTTCGCTGATGACATTAGAACAATCGATCGAACGGCTGTTTTCAAACATCAGCCGTATTAAAAAAATCAGCTTCAATTTTACCGCATCTGAACTTGATGATACAAAACTTAATGATGAACAGAAATTAATGATCTACCGTGTGGTACAGGAACAGCTGAACAATATTATTAAGTATGCCGAGGCTACGCATGTGAGCATAAACATATACTCTGTAAATGATACTGTTCATATAGAGTTGCATGATGACGGGCTTGGCTTTGACAACAGTAAACTAAAAAACGGCTTAGGGTTCAGAAATATTCAAAGCCGTTTATTGATCTATAATGGCCACATGAAACTTGAATCTGCCCCCGGCAAAGGCTGTACATTATCAGCTTCCTTCCATCTCTGATTTGTTGGTTTACAAATCATGCACCGCTCCCTGCTTTTCATCAAAAGAATTACAAGCGCATGATTAGTGATGCGTTTATTTGTTAAAAGAGTTTGCTTTAAACAGCCTGAAAATCAGGCAACTTTTTTACACTATTTCTTTTTCTTAACATTTTCACTTTTTTCTGGCACGTTTTTTCTAAGTATACCGGCATAGAACGAAACAACTTTTTTAAACCTGAAAAGCAAACGTTATGAAAAGGATATTTACAATTACATCAGCCGTAATGATCACAGCCGTAATAGCTGTATCGTGCAAATCAAAAACAAACACAACGGAACAGGCAAACGTATTGTCAGCTGTTGACTCTGCTGAATTTGCTGCTTTCCAGGAATGGAAAGAACAACAGGAAATGAAGAAGATGAAAGAAGCTACAACTGTACGTTACGTTGAACGCAGACAAACTGTAGCCAACACCTCTCCTGCAGCCACAACGCAACCTGCAAGAAAAAAATGGAGTAATGCCACCAAAGGTGCCGTAATTGGTGGTGCAGGTGGTGCCGTAATTGGTGGTGTGGTTGCTAAAAACAACCGTGTAGCCGGTGTACTTGTTGGTGGTGTTTTAGGTGCAGGTGCCGGATATGGTATTGGTAAATCAATTGATAACAAAAGACAAGGCAATCAATAAAGCGCCTTTACGTTAATAACAGCGGAGATCTTTCATCAATGTCAGATCTCCGCTTTTTGCAATACATACCCTACTCATGAACAGCGTTGATCTCCTATTAGTACTTCTTACATTACTTGCAGCTTTTATCGGCTTCAGGTTTGGGGCTTTACGTCTTTTATTGGAATTGTTCAAATGGTCGGCTTCTTTACTTGCCGGCATTTTGCTTTATACAAACACCGTAGAGAAAGTAACCAAAGAGCTGTCTGCCGTAGAGGAATTTTATTTACCACTCAGCGTTATCACCACATTCATTCTCGTGTACACATTACTATCTTTTTTTCAGCGTATGCTCATGCAATCGACCAACAACAGCACAAAAGTTCATTTAGCTGATAAACTTACCGGCATTGTACCCGGCTTATTTCTTGGTCTTATGATCAGTGCGGTTACGGCGCAGCTGCTTACCTATTCGGTGAATGAACGCATCAGCAATGATGCAGAAAAAAGCCAGGTGGCGGCCATGCTTTCACCCTACAGTTTATTGGCCGAAGAAAAGATAAACCCGTTATTGGAAAGAACGTTTGAGGCGTCGTTGCCAACTGCTGACCATAAAGAATCAACCGCAGAAGTATTTGCTACGGGGTATTATAAAACCAGACCTGATCTTGAGCATCAGATGCTGCAATTAATAAACGCTGAAAGAAGAAAAAGAAATCTGAAACCGCTTGTGGCCGATGAACCATTACGGAAAGTGGCAAGAGCGCATTCTGCCGACATGATGAAGAGAGGTTATTTTTCGCATGTAAACCCCGAAGGGAAAGATCCTTTTTACCGGATGAAGAAAGCAGGCATTACCTATAAAAAAGCCGGAGAAAATCTTGCGTATGCATCTACACTGCAGAAAGCGCACAAAGGATTGATGAATTCGCCAAGCCACCGTGCTGCTATTTTAAACAAATCATTCGGGCGGGTGGGCATTGGTATTGTTGACGGGGGAAAATCCGGTTTAATGATCTCACAGGAATTTAAAGACTGAAAAATCAATAAACATCTTTTTCATGTAAAGAAAACTTTACACAAAGCCGGTTTTTCCCCTGTTCTGTTTCTTCAAAACGTACATTTCCATTCATACCAATTACACGGTAATACACCATACTGCTGATGAGCTTTTTCTCTCTGCTCTTTACCTGTTTACTGCCACCATTATCTTCTATACAAAGTTCTATACCACGATCGGCCTGCAAATGAATATTTACCTCTGTAATATCTTTTTGCGTTTCCAATACCTGCAGCCACGATTCTGTTATTTTACAACAATTCATTGCCTGGCTATACTCCACTTTCTGCAGTTTATGACCAGCAACATGCAACTCTACTTTAAAGGGGTAAGACGACCGGTGAACATGCAGCAGGTTTTCCATCATTACATGTACAGAAACAGAATCAACAGTTGAAGGCATAATGCTGTAAGAAAGATTTTTTACTTCAGTGAGTGCATTACCTATTGATGCATTTGCTTCTTTTATATACTGAATCCGCCCTGCTTCATTGCTTACAGCAAGATTAAGGTACAAGCGGCTGGCAGCAAGTTCCTGTGCAATATTTTCATGAAGTTCTTTTGCAACAGAAAGATTGTCTTCGTCCTGCTCACGTATCAACTGGCTCACAGCCTGCTTTCCCATGCGGACCATTTCATTTGCACGCTGTTCAATTACTTTCGTTTTCAAACGCAGCTCCAGCAACTTCGTGACCTGACCTGACAAAATTTCCAAGGCACGTTCTTGTGCCGGGGAAAGTTTACCTGGCTTTGTATCAAGCACACATATAGTTCCAAGGTTTTGTCCTGTTGGAGAAACGATAGGCGCACCTGCATAAAAGCGCACATTCATATTACCTGCAACAATAGGGTTGTCAAAAAAACGTTCATCTTTTGTTGCATCTTCCACCACCATTACATCGTCCTGTAAAATTGCATGTGAACAAAAAGCAAGATCCCGGCTGGTTTCTTTTTCATCTAACCCCTGTTTCGATTTGAACCACTGTCGGTTTTTATCAAGCAGAGTAATCAATGATACAGGGCAATTACAAATTTGTGCTGCCAGCTCCCGCAATTCATCAAAGGATTCTTCCTCGGGAGTATCAAGCAAATCATATAATTGAAGATCCGCAAGCCTTATTTCTTCCGACTTGGGTAATGGGGCTATCAGCATAGTTCTCATCTTAGTACGTTGCGATTATATTGTTCACATACGTACGGTTTTACAAATGGGTTCTTTCAGTTCAGAACTTTTTCCGAAACTAAACAGTTCTACTTAGTTCTCTTTTTAGAATTCTGTGTGGTCTTGGGCTCACTGTTGCCTGTATATGTAAAACAGTAACAGTTTATAGATACAAAATTGATCAATTTACCTATCAACTGTTTGTTCAAAAAGACTGAATACGTGTTTATTTTCTTCTGCTAAGTACAAGCACTTACCGGCCATTGCAACAGTTCGACAATGCAATCGTATTCAAAACTAAATGCGGTGATTGTTTTAAACCATTTACAGGCGAATACATTGTTTGTTTTTCCGGAGCAGAATAGTTACCTTATTGAAGCAAACCGTTTTACAAACATCAAAAAACAACGTTATGCCGATTGTAAAAGTCATAGAAGTGATTGCTTCTTCTGAAAAAGGAATTGATGATGCTGTTCGCCAGGCTGTAGCCGAAGCATCTAAAACAGTACGGAATATTGATTCTGTTTATGTGCAGGATATTAAAGCGCATGTAAAAGACGGACAAATATCTACTTTTGGCTGTGTCTGCAAAATATCATTCCGTATTGAATAATACAGCAGCCATAAAACGAAAAGGGAAAGTAAAAATTACTTTCCCTTTTTTTATGCTTCCATTTTACAGTTCCTTATTCAACCTCTGTTGAATCTTCCGGCAGGTGATCATACTCTCCTTTTAATGCATAATAACCAAAGATCACAAGCCCCACTGCAATGGGGGTAAAGATGCTGATGATAATGATCCATGGTATGGGTTTATTAATATCTTTTGTGCCATTTGCATCAATATTGCTGATAGCAGCCAGCAACAAAAGTATAAAAACAGCCGGTCCGGCAATCATCCATAAAATACCTGTGTATCGTTTTAAGTTGTTCATATATTAATCATTTACGTTTGGATCAATTTTATTGTTGAGGTACAAGGCGCCAATTACAAAACACAAGGCAGCCACAAGTATAGGATACCAAAGCCCAACCAGCGGATCCTGGGGATATGTGGCAGTAAGCAACAAACCAATGAACGGCACAAGACCACCAAACACCCCGTTACCAATATGGTATGGCAGCGACATGGATGTGTAACGGATCTTTGTGGGGAAGAGTTCAACTAAAAATGCTGCAATAGGCCCGTACACCATGGTTACATAAAGTATCAGCAGAAAAATAAGTGCTGTAAACTTCCAGTTGGCTGTTTTTGAAACATGTACATTGCTTGTTGACTCTTTCCCTTCAATAACAACGCCATTATTTTTTACAGTATCTTTTTTTGTAACAGTGTACCATGCATCATCAGCAAAGTAAAGATTGGTAACAGTAATGCGTAATGAATCAGGTGAAGATGCAATTGCTTCATGCTTTACTGTTGTTTCGCTTTTACTGGCTTCTGTTATTTGCCATTCTTTTACATTGGTATCTTTCAGGAATTCATTAAAGATAGGCCGGTAAGTAAGAATGCCCAGCAACATACCAATCAACATGATCCACTTTCTTCCGACCTTATCACTTAACCATCCAAAGAACAGGAAAAACGGTGTGGCAAAAGCAATAGCCCATAACATGATTACACGGCTTTGCTCAAACTCGATCTTACAAACACTTTCTAAAAAATTCTGTGCATAAAACTGGCCGGTGTACCAAATAACACCCTGCCCCATGACTGCACCAAACAATGCCAGCAACACCATCTTAAAGTTTGCTTTATGACTGAAGCTTTCTTTTAACGGATTGGTACTTGTTTTTCCTTCGTGTTTGAGCTTGGCAAACAGTGGCGATTCTTTCATCTTCATACGGATGTAAATAGATACACCCACCAAAAGAATAGAAACCCAGAATGGGTAACGCCACCCGCCCCACTCTGCATCAAACGCCTCATTACTCATGCTTGATTTTACAAGAAGGATAACACCCAGCGCAACAAACAAACCAAGTGTTGCGGTTGTTTGTATCCAGCTGGTGTACAGCCCACGTTTGTTGGCAGGCGCATGTTCGGCCACGTAAGTAGCAGCACCACCATACTCGCCACCAAGTGCAAGACCTTGTATTAAGCGAAGCAATAAAACAAGGATGGGTGCCAACACTCCAATTGTTTTATAACCGGGCACTAACCCAATTAAAAAAGTAGATGTGCCCATTAACACCAGTGTTAAAAGGAACGTGTACTTGCGGCCAATTAAATCGCCAAGCCGGCCAAACAACAATGCACCAAATGGACGGATAATAAACCCTGCTGCAAAAATGGCCAGTGTGCTTAGCAGTGCAGCTACATCGTTTCCTTCAGGAAAAAATTGTGTGGAGATTGTTTTGGCCAGCATGCCAAAAATGTAAAAATCGTACCATTCAATCAGGGTACCCATCGAGGAAGCGGCAATCACTTTCCAGATGGAAGAGGAAGCATTCGTTGGTTGATTCATGTATTCTTTTTATTATTATTTCTTTGCCACATGCTGTTCGCCAATGAATATTTCAGTTGGTATCAGCATTTGTTGTGGCTCCTTTCATAAAAGGAAGATAACTAAAAATAAAAATGTGAACTATCCTGTAGTTACAGGCAGTTAAATAAACAACAAATCCTGCTAACAGTCATCAGCAGGATTTGTATATGAGAATTGGTGAGCAATTGTTACGCCATCATTTCTTCCTTTGCTACTTTACTGTAATCATCAGCAAGCTTGCGCTGTACTTCAAATGGCAGTGGTTCATACTCCAGAAAATGCATCCTGAATTTTGCACGGCCTTGTGTAAACGAACGCAGATTGCTGCTGTAGTCCTGCATTTCAGCCAATGGAACTTTAGCGATCACTTTTGTAAAATGCCCTTCTGTATCCATTCCTTCCACCATGGCTCTTCTTGTTTGCAGATCGCCAATAACAGCACCGGTTAAATCTTCGGGGCAAAGCACTTCCACATGATACATGGGTTCCAGTATCTGCGGATCGGCTTGTTGAAATGCCTGGCGGAATGCCTGCAGCCCGGCTATCTTAAAGGAAATATCATTGCTGTCAACAGGATGCATCTTACCATCATACACACTCACCCGCACATCACGCACATACGATCCGGTAAGCGGACCTTCCTGCATTTTTTCCATTACACCTTTTAAAACGGAAGGAAGAAACCGCTGATCAATAGCACCACCAACAATACAATTATAATACACCAGCTTACCACCCCATGGAAGATCGTGTACTTCTTTTCCTCTTACATTCAGGTCTGCAGGATCGGCCATACCATCGTACCAGGGTTCAATGCGCAGATGCACTTCACCAAACTGTCCGCTGCCACCGCTTTGTTTTTTATGACGGTACATACTATCGGCACTGCGGCGTATGGTTTCACGGTAAGGAATACGTGGTTTGATGAACTTCACTTCCAGCTTGTGCTGATTTTCAATTTTCCATTTTGCCACTGCAAGATGCATATCGCCCTGGCAATGGATGAGTGTTTGTTTTAATTCGGGAGATACTTCTACTTTAAACGTGGGATCTTCGTTCCGCAATTCATGCAAAGCAGTGGCCAGTTTTTCCTCCTCTCCTTTCCTGGCACTTTCAATAGCCATGGTAAGGTTGGATGCAGGAAAAACAATCGGCATCAGTTCAATATCCTTTCCTTTTTCATGAAGCGTATTGTTTACATGTGTGTTGCGGAGTTTTAATGTGGCACCAATATCGCCTGCCGTTAATTCATTTACCTGTGTGCGTTTGTTTCCTTCTGTAACGAATAACTGGTTCAGTTTTTCAGCTACACCGGTTGTTTCATTTACCAGTTCCATACCTGATTTTACTGTACCGCTGTACACTTTAAAGAACGATAACTCGCCCACATGCGGCTCTGTAACTGTTTTATAAACAAAAATGCAGGCCGGACCATTTGCATCGCACTTCAGTTCGTTACCTGCTTTTGTTTGCTGTGCCGGCATTTCGTTGGCACTGGGACAAACATTATCGATAAAACCCATGAGCCGGCCGCTGCCCATATTCCGTTCGGCCGATAAACAGAATAAAGGAAACAGATCATGATTGATCATTGCTTTCTTCATCCCCTCTTTTATTTCATCTTCATCCAGCTCACCCTTATCGAAATATTTTTCCATGAGGCTTTCATCATTACCTGCAACAGCTTCAATCAATTCTTTGTGCAAAGCGTCGGCTCTCTCTTTTTCATCATCGGGTATGGGAAGCTTTTCAGGTTTACCACCTGCATCTTTAAACTTATACATCGTCATGCGTAGTACATCAATGATCTCATGAAAACCAACTCCTGTTTGCCGTGGGTATTGCACTACGGTAATATTGTTGCCAAAATGTGCTTTGGCTTCAACTACTGTTTTGTCAAAATCGGCCGTTTCTTCATCCAGCTTGTTTACTGCAAAAATCATGGGTGTTTTAAACTGCTCGGTGTATTCCCAGATAATATCGGTGCCCACTTCCACACCATGTGCGGCATTAATGAGCATTACACCGGTATCGGCTACACGAAGTGCGCTGATCACTTCGCCTGCAAAATCATCATAACCGGGCGTATCAATAATGTTGATCTTATAGCCCCGCCATTTACTGTGTAATAATTTGGAAAAAATAGAATTGCCTCTTTCCTGTTCAAGTTCGTGATAGTCGGCTACAGTATTGCGTTCTGCCACTGTGCCTCTGCGGTTAATAATGCCTGCCTCATACAGCATGCATTCCGCTAATGTTGTCTTACCGGAACCAGCGTGGCCCAGCAAGACAATGTTTTTTACATGTGAGGTATCAAAGTCTGCCATAACATTCAATTTTTATAATGTAAACAATCACCTGCTTACATAGGGGCATGTAAGTACAAGCGTTACCGTTCAAGGGCAACAGATAGAATTTGAATGGGTGGCTGGGAAGGTTTTAAACAGATGCAGAGATGGTAAGGACTTATGCCTTAGCGATAAAGTTGCTGAAATCGTTTTTCAGTTCATTCAATGTATGTTCCAGTAATTCGTATTGGCCGTGCAGATCTTCATGTTCCTGCATAGCTGCTTCAGAAGGATAACCATTAACCGGATCCCGTTCTATCTGCAAACGGCGGTCATGATGTTTAATGGCTTGTTTCAGATCGTGGATGTTGATCTGCTGAATGTAAAACTGGTTGTGGTAGTGTTCCACTTCGGTAAGGACTTCCTTGTCATTTTCTCCGCTTGCCATGAGTTGAAGCTTGTCACGGAGTTGACTCATTTCATTACGGTAGGAACGCAAATGCTCTCTCCAGGAATTGCATTCCTTGTTGAGCTGTGTTGTGTCGGTAGTAACCATTGGAAACAGTTTTAAAAGTGAATAAATAATTTACCATCAAAGAGCTACTTAAATTTAGACATTCCATTTCATAAAACCTATAAAAAAACACATGATTTACACACAAAAAGAAACTGATTTTATACAGGAAATACCAATTGGAACGTTAATTTAGCGCTCATATTAATGTCTATGAAACCAAACCGCTTACTAACTGTCATTACACTGATGTGTATCATTGCTGCAAGTGCCCAAGGTCAATCAACAAAAAAACCGGCACTTTTTTCCTACAACATCAGCTTTTCCGATTACCGCTTTCCACAACTCATTAAAGATTCAACGCTTGGTAAAGCATTTAACCAGAGTGATTGGTACAAACCAGGCAATATGTCGTTTGGGTTTGGCTTGGGCTACTGGCGTGGATTAACGGCTAAACTCGATGCATCGGGCAGTATTACCGGAACGTTCTCCAACTTTCCTGCCAACTTTGTAAAAGATGACTCTATTGGGCAGGCTGCCTTCAGCACACAACTTAATGCATTGCTGCATGCACGATTGTTTAACGATAAAGCTGCTGTAAATCCATTTTTAACGGCTGGTGTTGGTGCCGGTTATTTTCCGGGCAAGTTTGCCGCTTATGCACCGCTGGGTGTGGGTTTGCAGTTTCATGCAAGATCTGGTGCTTATTTTTTCCTGCAGGCACAATGGCGCACACGCTTAACAAACGGCATCAGCAGCGATTACCTGCATTACAGTTTCAGCTTTGCACAAAGCAACCCGTTTAGCAAAAAAGAAAAGATCAAAGATGCGCCTGTTGAGCCAATACCTGTTGAACCTGTATTGCCACCCGATGCTGATGGTGATGGCTTTGCTGATGCAAATGATCACTGCCCAACGGAAAAAGGTACAGTTAGTGGTTGCCCTGATACTGATGGTGATGGCGTAGCAGATAAAGATGATAAATGCCCCAACGATAAAGGAACGCTCAATGGTTGTCCTGACAGCGATAATGATGGTGTGGCAGATAAAGATGACCAATGCCCGAATGATAAAGGAACATTGAACGGATGCCCTGACAGTGATAACGATGGCGTGGCCGATAAAGATGATAAATGTAAAGATGTGGCAGGTATTGCACGTTACAATGGCTGCCCCATACCTGATACGGATGGCGATGGCGTGAATGATGAAGAAGACAAATGCCCGAACGAAGCAGGTATTACCGCCAACAATGGATGCCCTGAAATAAAACAGGAGATCAAACAGAAAATTGATTTTGCTGCAAAGAATATCTTATTCCAGTTTGCAAGTGCTGTTATCCTGAAAAAATCACATGCTTCATTGAACGAAGTAGTGAAAGTTCTGGAAGCAAACCCATCCATGAAACTAACCATTGCAGCACATGCCGACAACGTGGGTACAGTTGAACGCAACCTGTACTGGAGCGAAGAGCGTGCAAAAGCTGTGGCTGATTATTTCATCAGCAAAGGCATAAGTGCCGACCGTATTACTTACAAAGGTTATGGCGATACACAACCGATTGCTGATAACAAAACAGCCAAAGGCCGTGCACTTAACCGGAGAGTGGAAATGAAGCTGGGCTATTGATCCTGTTCCTTTTATAAAATGAAACGGGCGGATGATACAATCATCCGCCCGTTTTTTTATGAACTATACCGTTAATAATAAGTGATCGTCCGTTCTGTTATCTCATATTTCACCTCACCACCAGATGAGGTTTCTTTTTTGATCATTGTTATCCAGTTCTTTTGAGCATCGTAGGTATAACTGTACTCGGTAACTGTACCATAAGAGTTCGTTTCTTTCTTCAGATCGCCATTGCTGTTGTACTCGTAATTATAAGTATCAGGCTTGCTCCTGCCTCTTGTATAAGTTTTACCGGTTAACTGCATCTTGTTATTATAAGTGAAGGAGCAGCTGCTGGTATCTCTGCCGTTTATCCTTCGATAATTCGTTATCTTATCCAGCGACCTGTTCTCAGTATACACTTCGTTGTTTTTGGGGTCATAATGCCTTTCGGTTGTAAGGATACCATTTAACAAATAATCAATCTTGATCCGGCCGGCAAAATCTCCTTCAGCATCATAAATTGTTTGGGTTACATGTTTATTACTGAATTGCAAATCACCAGTAGTATCGTTATAGTGCTCTGTTTCAAATTTATGCCTGCCGGTAAGCTTACCTTTTTTATCGAGCAAATCAATTTCTTTCATATCGCCATTATCATAGTATTTTATTTTGCCCTGTACAAATGCATCGTCATCTTCCTCGGTAAACTCAATCACCTTGTTTTCGTTATCGTACCTGTTTATAACAGCAAATTTCGATTTGGCTTCGTACTGTTGTAATATCCTTGCGGTGTTGTAACCATCTTTGTTAAAACGGTATTCCCATTTCCTGTCTTTTTTCTCCTTTACAGGTTCGCCAAATTTCTCACGGGCATCGTACACTACCTCTTCCAGTTTTTTTACTTCGCCACGTAAATCGTAAGTGCTGCGGGTTTCCGGTTCTGTTTGTGCAAACAATGTGGTGGTGGATAACGCTGCAATAAGCAGGCATAATAATCTCATGCTTGATTTTTTATATTCAATAATAAAGCAAAACAGGGAACTGAGGAAAATAAAAAGAAAGTAACTTTTGCTGGTGCAAGAGTTCTGCAGGATCACTTGTTGCCGTTTAATTCTGTTCCGATCTGATTGTTTCCCAGCAACGTCTCTCCCTGCAGCCAGCTGAATTCCTTTACAACTGTTTTTAGAGGGCGTTGCGTATCGGATATTATTTTCTTCGTGGTACGCAACGTCCCCATGTAGCATAATGCAGGCACTCTGCTTTCGTTTAGTGGGAGACGTTGCTGAGAAAGAGAAACAATGTGTTTATCTCTGCAGATTTCAACTTTTGTTCCTTGATCACGACGAGTCGGCGTTGCCAGACATCGTCTTTGAAGCATGGAGTTTCAGCGGAGAAGAAATTTACACGATGTTCAATTTGTATTAATTCTTCTTCAGTTATCATTTGTCGAATGAATTTATTGGTGTTAGGCTCCGCTCGCCATCTTTGTCGTACCCGAAAATAACCTGACCTGTATGATCATATATCCAGCACTCAACGTCTGGGTTATCTTGAACTTGTCTACTACAGAACTCTATCGCTTGTTCACATGAATTGAATATTTCATATGCATCTTTAATGTTGTCACCTATCGAAAACAATGATTTGTTGTTCTTCAGTACATGTCCAGTTGCCAATTCAGCTTGTCCAACTGCATACTGGTATGGTGATAGTTTGGGTTTGTCCACTGTTCCTGCTTTGAATTTGCTGCTAT
>NZ_CAMLGT010000095.1 GCF_946479605.1 uncultured Lacibacter sp. | reverse complement strand
AGGTCAAAGGCTTCAGTCCGGGTTAAAACGTTGCCTTTGTTTTCTTCTTTACCAAATGTTGATATGTTCAATTTCAATGACATAAGTAAATTATCTTGTTGTTTAAATATAATAAGAAAGCCCCGACGATTAATGTCGGGGCTTTCTTTTGAACGTTCTGAATGTTTATTGATTCAGTGCCTGGTATTTTGCATCGAATTCTTTCTCTTTGTCTTTATTGCCAAGGAAACGATGTGCTTCCGTTAATAGGTACAAAGTTGATTTGTATTCGTTTTTTGTGCGTTTGTCTTTCAGCTGATCAGCAGTCATAGCTGAGTAAATAGCCAATGAATTATCCAAATGAGGAAGCGCTTCTTTCATGCGTTCTTCCATTTGTTTCTTCATGTCTGTTTTCTTCTGCGTATCAGCAGGCGTTGTGCCCTTGATCTTTTTCAGCTCATCCTGCATAAAGGCAGCTTCATTGAAATAAGTTTTACCCATCAGCAAATGTGCATCAGCCTGTTTCGGGTCGATCTGGATGGCGTTCTTAAGCGTGGAAATGATCTTTTCGAAATAAGCCGGTTTTTGCTCAGCTGTTGCTTTTGAATCCATATAGATCCAGTTAAAGATCTCAGCTGCATAGTCATAACGTATCTCATAATCTTTTGGATCAAGCGCCATGATGCCTTCGTACTTTTTGAAGATATCCAGTGCATCAGCACCAGCTCGGCGCATTTTGTCCAGATCTAAACGATCGTAGTAAGTATCGTTTGGATACAGTTTACGTCCGGCTTCAGCATATTTCTTTGCCAGCTCGGTATTCTTTTCTTTATCGTAGTAATAAGTAAGATAACGGTAAACTACATCAAAACCTTCGCCGCCAATGTTTACATCGGCCAGCTTTTTAAAGAAAGAAATGGTTTCTTCTTTGTTTTCCAGTTGCATAGCAGCTGCACCGGCGTAGTAATACAAAATGGTATCAACTTCGCTTAACGCCCATTTGTTCTTGAAAATGAAACGGCCAACCTGGTCGGCTTTTTTGTAATTATCCAAAGCGCCCTGGTAGTTACCGCTGTTGTATAACTGGTTTGCTTCTTTCTGCAGTTCCAGGTAGTTTTCAAAAACCGGGTACTGGCGGGTCATCATGTACACTTCAGCCTGTTTCGCATCAAGCTCCATTGCTTTTTGATAAGCTTCGAACGATTGCATCCATGCATCAGGAACAGAGGCTTTCAGGTTGGCATCTTTGGCAATTTGTCCATACACCAATCCTTTATAATACCAGGCTTCCCAGTTCTTTTGTTCTTTTTCGTTTGCCAAAGCAAGGTCTACTGCTTCTTTTGCCTTTGCCCAGTCTTTTTTATCGTAGGCATTACGGATTTTCTTTACATCCTGCGCAGAAAGACCAAGTACAAACAGCGCAGCAATCGCTGAGAAAAGAAATTTTTTCATCTCTTTATTTTTTGTGTTTTATTGTTTTTTACTGATTGTCTGTCGGTTCAGGTGTTTCGTCGGTTGGTGCTGATGGATTTGTATCAGTATTTTCAGTAGTATCAGATGCTTCTGTTGTTACTTCAGTTGCATCTGTAACTTCGGCTACCTCTTCTTCTTCATCCAAACGTGTGATGGCTGCAATCTCATCGCCTTCATCTACACGAATCAGTTTTACACCTTGCGTAGCACGCCCCTGTTCACTGATCTGATTTACTTTCATACGGATGGTGATGCCGCTTTTACAACTGATCATCAGATCTTCTTTCTCCGTTACTTCAAGCATACCAACCAAAGAACCTGTTTTTTCCGTAACGCTGATGGTTTTTACACCTTTGCCGCCACGGTTGGTAATACGGTATTCATCAACTGCTGTACGCTTGCCATATCCTTTTTCACTCACCACCAGTACTGTACGTGAAGTGTCTTCCTTGTTTACACAAATCATACCAACCACTTCATCTTTTTCATCATCCACTTCAATACCAGCTACGCCAATTGCACCACGGCCGGTTGGTCTTACTTTCTCTTCAGGGAAACGGATTGCACGACCGCTCTTTACTGCCATCATGATCTCACTGTTTCCATCGGTCATTTTTGCTTCCAGTAACTGATCACCTTCAACGATGGTGATGGCATTTACACCGGTTGCACGGCGTCTGCTAAAGTCTTCCAAAAGCGTTTTCTTAATGATACCTTTTCTTGTACAAAGTACAATGTAGTGATTCTTTACAAATTCCTCATCGTCAAGATTAGCTACATCAATGATTGCTCTCACCTTATCATCCGGCGGTAATTGCATCAGATTTTGTATAGCACGGCCTTTGCTGGTTTTATCGCCTTCAGGTATTTCGTATGATTTCAACCAATAGCATCTACCCTTTTCTGTAAAGAATAACAGGGTATGATGTGTAGATGCAACAAACAGATGTTCTACATAATCTTCTTCTCTTGTTTTGCTGCCAATGGCTCCACGTCCGCCACGTTTTTGCTGGCGGTATTCGGTAGCAGAAGTACGTTTCACATAACCGTGATGTGAAATGGTGATCACCACATCTTCTTCTTTGATGAGGTCTTCAATACGCACTTCATTATCTAAATAAGTGATCTCTGTTTTACGTTCATCACCAAACTTGTCTTTTACTTCCTGCAGTTCGGTTTTAATAAGGTCGAAACGCATGCCTTCGTTTGATAAGAGTTCATTCAGGTGAGCGATCAGTTTCATGAGTTCATCATATTCCTGTTTGATCTTATCACGCTCCATACCTGTTAAACGCTGAAGACGTAATTCAAGGATGGCTTTTGCCTGAATTTCATCAAGGCCCCATCCTGCATTAATAAGGTTGTCTTTTGCGATCTCCGGTGTGGCTGAGCTGCGGATCAATGCAATTACTTCATCAAGATGATCCAGTGCAATAAGGTAACCTTGCAAAATGTGTGCACGCTCCTGTGCTTTACG
Source organism: uncultured Lacibacter sp. (assembly GCF_946479605.1). Next base: position 9,743 of record NZ_CAMLGT010000095.1, on the reverse strand, counting down.
CAGTTCGTACTTGGTACGACGTACCACAACTTCGTGACGGAATTCAACGAACTCAGAGATCATATCCTTCAGGTTCAACGTACGTGGACGGCCTTTTACCAATGCCACGTTGTTGATGCCGTATGATGTTTGCAGTTCGGTGTATTTGAATAACTGGTTGATGATCACGTTTGCTACAGCATCACGCTTCAGATCAACCACAATACGTGTACCTTCTTTCTGGTTACTTTCATTGTTTACATGAACAATGCCTTCAATGATTTTATCATTTACCAGTTGCCCGATCTTATCAGTCAATGCATCACGGTTTACCTGGTAAGGCACTTCGGTAATGATGATCTGTTCACGACCGCTGGTTTTGGTTTCCACACTCAGCTTACCACGGAGTACCACCCTGCCACGTCCAAAATGATAAGCAGCCTTGATGCCCTCCATACCGAAAATTGTTCCGGCAGTAGGGAAGTCAGGCGCTTTTACATATTTCATCAACTCTTCAATGCTGATCTCACGGTTGTCAATAAACGCTACGCAGCCATCAATCACTTCGCTAAGGTTATGTGGCATCATATTGGTGGCCATACCCACGGCAATACCACTTGAACCGTTTACCAATAATTGCGGAATACGTGTGGGTAAAACAGATGGTTCCCTTTCTGAATCATCGAAGTTATTCTGAAAGTCAACTGTTTCTTTTTCAATATCGGCCAGCATGTTTTCTGTAAGCCGTTCCATACGCACCTCAGTATAACGCATAGCTGCCGGACCATCACCATCCTGGTTACCAAAGTTACCCTGGCCATCAACCAATGTGTAACGCATGCTCCACTCCTGTGCCATACGCACCATGGCGTCGTACACCGAACTGTCGCCATGCGGATGGTATTTACCCAATACCTCACCCACTACTCTTGCACTTTTCTTGTAGGCTTTGTTGTATTGCAAACCCAGTTCGTTCATGGCATACAAAATGCGTCGATGAACGGGTTTTAAACCATCTCTTACATCGGGTAAAGCACGGCCAACAATCACCGACATAGAATAGTCGATGTAGGCCGTTTTCATTTGTTCTTCAATGTTGACAGGAATTATGCGGCCGTTTTTATCCTGACCGTTTTCCATTGTATTTTCTGTTTGATCCATAGCTTAAAATGTCGCTTGAAATGAAGCGGCCAAAGATACCGAAAAGCAGGTGGATGCCGGTGAAAAAACAGCGATTATTTCAACTGTTTTTCAACAGATTATTGCCATTTGTGGATAAGAAAACGAAGACTGATTTTATAGGGTAAAAAAGGTTAAAAAACATTGGTGGGACAGCCAAGGCTGGAGCGTTTTCTTCCACCGCCTGAACGGCCGCTGGAGCGGTCGCCCCCGGTAATACGGTAAGTTAAAGTAAGCCCCAGAAAATAATAGTTGTCTTTGTATTCAGAACCGCCTCTTTTTTCCAGATCAACCGGGTATGGATCTGTATTATGACCTGCCAACTCCGGTGTGCGGAATGCCATTTCCACGGCTTTGGGTCCACGTGATGCAAGCAATACCGCCTGGTCAACATACGAACGGCTCACATCATCCATATAATCCGTAAAGGTTTTGCGGTAGCCAAATTCAACACCCACATCTATCCTGTCGGTTAACACCATCCTTACTCCAACACCTAATGGAACTGTAAACTGTGTTAAACTGTATGGCTGACGATCGGGGTAGCCGGCCAGGCCTTGTCCTTCTGTTGACAATGGTTTCAGAAATACTTTATTGCCGGTGCGGTCGAACGTATAAGGGTTGTAATGGAATGCCGCCAATGCACCAAACACATAAGGCGAAAATACCCGGTCGGTCATGCCGAGAAAATGATATTCAGCACCGGCGTGTAATTCATAAATATTGGTTTGAAAGCTGAGATTGCGTAACTGGTTTTGCGGATTGGTTTGAAACCTGTCTTCGGCACTCACTTTTGCAAAATGCAAACCACCACGCAGCATGATGTAGGGATTGAGATCATAACTGGCCCATAAACCCACACTGTATTTTGCCTGCTGAAAAGTGATTGGTTTCGATTGAAGATCGCCATTGTAATTGGCCATTCCTCCAAAAAGGTTCAATCGTAAATCCTGTGCTGTTAAAGCTGTAAATGTTACAGCAGAAAGTATGGTTAAGATGAATTTCTTGTGCATGGTAATTTGTTTTGCAAAAATAAAGCCAGTCTTACACAAGGTACACGGCAAAGAAACGACAGAACGGGTAGAAATCGTATGCAGGTTTGCAGAAATGGTTTTGGGCTTTCGTGTAATAACTGATGTTGCCGAAATTTCTTAACCTTGCCGCATAAAGAAAGCACATGAAACCTGATAACGGACAGTACTACCCTTCTTATTTGCAATTGGAAAAAATTCTCGACAGTCAGCATCCTTTAAGCTTTGCAGAAGGACAAGAACCTGCACATGATGAAATGTTGTTCATAATTATACACCAGGCGTATGAACTTTGGTTTAAACAGATACTGTTTGAACTGGACTTTGTAAAGAAAGTGTTCAGCAAAGAAAAAGTGGATGATAACAGTGAAGACCTGAACCTTTGCCGCCACCGGTTGAAGCGTGTAACAACAATCCTTGCTTTGCTGAACCAGCAGGTAACAGTTCTTGATACAATGACGCCTATGGATTTCCTGGAGTTCCGTAACCTCCTCACTCCTGCTTCAGGGTTTCAAAGCAAGCAGTTTCGTTTAATTGAAGCAACGCTTGGGTTAAAGATGGAAAAACGCCATCAGCATGATTATTATAAACGCACCAACGAAGGAGGTTTTGCACAGAATGATTTTAACGAGATCAATTCCATTGAAGCATCACAAACCATTCTGCAACTAATAAATCAATGGCTGGAGCGTATGCCGTTCTTTGATGAAAAATTCTGGAAAGGTTATGTTGCACAATTTCCATCAACAGCACTTCATCCGTTCTGGAATGATTACCGCAGCATTTATGCAAACAGTTTAACGGAACGTGAGCAGCATAAGCTGGGTGATTTTGATACACAGTTCATACAGGAAAAACAAGCCGACGGTTCGTTTAGTGATGCAGCTATGCGTAGCGCCTTATTCATTATGCTGTACAGGGATTTTCCGGTGTTTCAAACTTCATTTCAGATTCTTGATACCTTAATTGAAATTGATCATTGGCTGGCAGGCTGGCGACATAAACATTATGTGATGGTGCGTCGTATGATTGGTATGCGTGTAGGCACTGGCAATACAAGTGGTGCAGGTTATCTGGAAGGTGCAGTTCAACAGCATTACATCTTTAAAGACCTTGCTTCACTCTCAACTTATTTGATTGAACGGAGGAAATTGCCCAAGCTGCCGGAAGAGTTGATCAAAGCATTGGGATTTATTAGCTAAGAGATTAAGGAGTAGAAAAAGTAAAAGAGGGAATACAATTCTGTATTCCCTCTTTGTTTAAAAGAAAATACGGTATGATATGAAAATGATCAATACCATTGAAAGAATATAACCAGTCCAGAAATTTCTGTTTTTCTTTTCATCAATCAATTGCTCGTTGTACTTGCCATGGAATCCAGCAAGCGTCCAGAATACAAATCCTCCAATGAGCATTGGAATAAGAAAAGCAATATGTTTATCTCCTGTCATTTTAATTAATAAGTGTACACTAAATAACCCCATGGAGCCAACGAAAAATCCTGCCCGTCGGTTAAATGTTCATGCTGGTTTGCAAATACATTTTGTGTTTCGCCTGCAATAGCTCCGTTCAGTTTTGTTGTTTGTGGTTTATTTGAAAGATTTAAAATGACCAAAACTTTCTTTCCATCCTTTTCTCTTGTGTAAGCAAACACAGCATCATCATTGGAAGAAGTGAGTTTTGTATAAGCAGCATCAACAGCTAATGCAGGTGTGCTCTTTCTTAAACCAAGTAAGGTTTTGTAAAAGGCTGCACGCTGGTATTTGCCAAAGGCAATTGTGTCTTTGTAGAAAAATGAAACCGAATCAAGGAAAGGTTCTTCCTGTCCGCTGTAAATAAGTGGTAATGTATTTTTCCATGTTTGTGATAATACAGCAAACGGTGCATGAATTTCGCCGGGCATGGTTTCATAGTCGGCCTTGTTCCAACTGTTCTCATCGTGGTTACTGGTGAAATACATTTTGATATAGTTGGGGTTATATGTTTCATCCAAATGGCGCAGCACAGTATCAAGTACTTTCGCACTCGCTTCACCTTTTGCTACTTTTTTCATTTTCGCAAAACCATCCCAACCATAGCTTGCATGAAAACCTGCATCATGCAGCCAGGCTATATCTCCTTCGGCCAGCATAAAAATATCGGGCTTCACCGTTTTTAGTTCGGTGATGCATTTCTGCCAAAAGCTGCGTGGCACTTCTGCTGCCACATCGCAACGGAACCCATCGATCTTGGTTTCTGTTAACCAGAATTTCATAGCATTGATCATGCTGTCGTGTAATACCGGGTTCCAGTAATTCAAGTCACGTGTATCACTCCAGTCGAATGCAAAGGCCAATGTGCCATCATCCTTTTTTACAAAAAAATCAGGATTGCTTTTCATCCAGCGGTTATCGGCACCGGTATGGTTGGCTACCCAATCGGTAATGACTTTAAAGCCAAGTTCATGGGCTTTGTTCACCAGGTTTTTCCAATCATCCATTGTACCAAACTCGGGATTTACAGCGGTATAATCTGCTACGGCATAATAACTTCCCAGCACACCTTTACGGTCTGCCTGGCTGATGGGTGTAATGGGCATGAACCAAAGGATCTCCGCTCCCATTTCTTTTAACCGGGGAAGATGGGCTTCAAATGCTTTAAATGTTCCCTCAGGTGTGTATTGCCGCACATTCACCTCATAAATATTCGACTGTAAAACGTATGCCGGAATGCCGGACGCCGCAACTGGCACGGTTTTTCTTTCTTCTTTGTTCGTACAGGAGTTTGCAAACAGCAGTATTGCCGGAACGGCAAGCAATAGTTTACGCAGGATCATAATCAATTTTTTAGAGGGGAAATTTAAACATTTTTGTTTATGCTATGGCAACTGTCGGCTCTTCTTATCCGTTTCTTCTGAAAATAAGTTCTCGCATTAATAAACGAAACCTTCGGTTATGAAACAGTTATTTATTCTTTTCATCATGTATGGTTTATTTTCCTCAGCAAAAGCGGCGCAGTTTAATGTTAACATCAGTGGTTTTTCTTATTCGCCGTCAACACTTACGGTAAATGTGGGCGATGAAGTTATTATCCAGGCCAGTGCTGAACATCCGCTTATACAGGTGAGCCTTGCCAGCTGGAATGCCAATGAAGCAACGCTCCTAAGCGGAGGATTTTCTTCCAGTTCAAATTATACACTTACCATTACAAGTGCAATGGCTGGCACAACTATATACTACGGCTGCAGTTCACATTTAAGTTCGGGCATGAAGGGCCAGATCATTGTTAATGTGATTTCAGGAATTGAAGAAAATAATGTGCGTGATTTTAATTTCACTGTTTATCCCAATCCTGTAAGCACTGATGCATGGATCAATATTTCTCTGAAGAAAGCAGAGCGTGTGAGCATACAGGTGTACGATATGCAGGGCCGCACTATGCGTACGTTCATTGATCAGCAAATGAAAGCAGGTGAACAGAATATTTCATTCCCGTTAAACACACTTGCAAAGGGAAATTACATTGTACAGATGCGCAGCGGAAAAGAGCGCCTGCAAAAACAGATCGTTATCCAGTAAAAAAATCAGATCAGCGTTTTCAGCTTTTCAACAACAATATCCACTTCTTCTTTTGTATTGTATTTGCTGAACGAGAAACGAACAGGAATTTGATTGGGGTTGCTGTTGATGGCACGGATTACATGTGAGCCCTGTTGTGCCCCGCTTGTGCAGGCACTTCCACCCGACGCACAAATGCCATCCATATCAAGATTCATCAGCAGCATTTCTGATTTTTCCGATTTAGGGAAACTTGCATTGAGCACCGTGTAATTGCTGCGGCCCATCGGATCGCCATTGAAGCTTACTCCTTTGATGTGTTTCTTCAATTGCTCGATCATGTAATATTTAATGCTTTGGATATATGCACTTTCTTCTTCCAGTTTATCAGTAGCTATCTGCAATGCTTTGGCAAAGCCAACGATGCCGTACACGTTTTCGGTGCCTGCACGCATGTTGCGTTCCTGTCCGCCACCATGTATGTAAGGTTTGATGTGTACATTCTCATTGATGTATAACAAACCTGCACCTTTTGGCCCATGGAATTTGTGTGCCGAGCCGCTGATGAAATGTACCGGTGTATTACGCAGATCAAAATTGAAGTGACCAATGGTTTGCACCGTATCGCTATGGAAAATGGCACTGTACATTTTACAAAGATTGCCCACCGCAAACAGATCAGTAATGTTGCCGATCTCGTTATTGGCATGCATCAATGTTACCAATGTTTTTTGTTCTGTTGAAGCCAGCAGTTGTTCAAGGTGTTCAAGATCGATATGGCCATTTGGTAACACGTTTACATAACTCACTTTTGCTTCGTCACGGTTATCAAGATATTCAACGGTATGTAAAGTGGCGTGGTGCTCAATTTTAGAAGTAATGATGTGGGTGCAACCCAGATCACGAACGGATGCTGTAATAGCTGTATTTGAACTTTCGGTACCACCGCTGGTAAAGAAAATTTCCGCAGGATGTGCATTGAGGATCTTAGCAACTGTTTTACGGGAATTTTCAATGGCTAATCTCGTTTCCCTGCCAAACGAATAGATGGAAGATGGGTTGCCAAATCCATTCTGGAGAAAAGGCAACATGGCATCTACAACTTGCGGATCAATAGCTGTTGTGGCGGCGTTGTCGAAATAAATACGGTTCATACAGGGAAAAATGTGGCTGCAAAGATAAGGTGATTACTACCGATTATTAGCTAATGCAAACTTGCTGGCTTAAATATTTTGACGCTGAGAAGTAAGAGACGGAGGTTTGCGCAGCTCTCTGCGCAAACCTCCGTCTCATAATTGTGTAAAAAAATAAAATTAAACGGCTTACATCAAACTTTTAATTGTATTCATCACTTCAGTTGCCAATGCCTCCGCTTTCTCAACTGTTGATGCTTCCGAATAAACCCGGATGATGGGTTCAGTATTACTGCTGCGAAGGTGCACCCAACTTTTATCAAACTCAATCTTTACACCATCAACGGTATTTACCGGTTGAGCCGCATATTGTTCTTTCACTTTCGCCAGCAACGCTTTTACATCGGTTGCTTTTGGCAGATCGATCTTTTGTTTGCTCATGAAATAATCAGGATATGTTTTGCGAAGCTCGGCTGTTGTTTTTCCTGTTTGTGCAAGATGTGTTAAGAACAAAGCAATACCTACCAATGCATCCCTTCCGTAATGTAACTGCGGATCAATAATGCCACCATTGCCTTCACCACCAATGACTGCATTTACGTCTTTCATCATCTTTACTACATTCACCTCTCCTACTGCACTGGCAAAATATTCGCCGCCATGTTTTTCCGTTACATCTTTCAATGCACGGGTTGATGAGAGATTGGAAACGGTATTTCCTTTTTGTTTCGATAAGATATAATCAGCAACGGCTACCAATGTATACTCTTCGCCAAACAAACTGCCATCATCACTTACAAAACATAAACGGTCAACATCGGGATCAACAGCAATACCAAGGTCTGCTTTTTTGTTTACCACTTCCGTACAAAGGTCAACCAGATTCTCAGCCAGTGGTTCGGGGTTGTGTGCAAAATTGCCATGCATTTCTGCATGCAGCACCGTATAGTTTTTTACACCCAAGGCTTCCAGCAAAGCAGGTACTGCCACTGCGCCTGAACTGTTAATGGCATCGATCACTATACTGAAGTTCTTTTCAGCAATGATCTTTTGATCAACAAGCGGATGTACAAGTATCGCATCAATATGTGTTTGCAGTAAACTGTCATCAGCTGAATAAGTACCCAATTCATCTACGCCTGCAAAATCAAAGGCTTCTTTTTCTGCAATGGCAAGCATTTGTTGACCCAGTTCGGCACTGATGAATTCACCTTTTTCGTTCAGCAGCTTTAATGCGTTCCATTGTTTTGGGTTATGCGATGCCGTTAGGATTATGCCTCCGTCAGCTCCCTCAAACTTCACCGCCATTTCAACGGTGGGTGTTGTGCTGAGGCCGAGATCAATTACATGCAAGCCCATGCCCAGCAATGTGTTTACTACAAGGCTGCGTACCATTTCGCCACTCATGCGTCCATCACGACCTACAATTACTTTTTTGCCTTTGCCCAATATGGTTGCGTATGCAGCTGTGAATTTTACAATATCAACAGGAGTAAGATTATCACCGGGTGCTCCACCAATGGTACCACGAATGCCGGAGATCGATTTCATTAAAGCCATAGTTGATTTATGATTTTTTGCGTTGCGAAGGTAATGGTTGTTGGTTGATTGCAACCTGTTGGTGCAACCGTATGCGTACTATTAAAGCTGTTATATTTTCGAACATTTCGACTGCGCTCACCACCTAGCTACTCACTAATGACCACTCACCTCTCCCTTACATCATCATCTTATAGATCATTTCTTTCAAAAGGGACCCATCTTCTGTACCCACATCGCCCACACCTACGCTGCGTAAGTTGTAATGATGCATCAGCAACAGTGCCGATTGTACACCTTCGTAACCATATGCGTTGGCGGTTGCTTTATAATCTTTCAAAAACCAGGCGTTGATACCGGTTTGTGCAGCTACGGCTTTATCATCGCCCTTTACGCCAAAGAGCATAAACACTTTGGAGAAATAACTGTACAGCGATGGTAATACAAGTTGTATGGGTGCAGCTTTGGGGTTGCCTTCAAAATATTGAACGATCTGCAGAGCTTTGGCTAAATTCTTTTTACCAACAGCGTTCTGCAATTCAAACACATTGTATTCTTTACTGATGCCGACAAAGTTTTCAATATCGTCTTCATTGATTGTGGTGCGGCTGCCGAGGTTGAGAATTACTTTGTCAATTTCGTTGGCAATGCGGCTGAGGTCGTTACCAATATGATCCACTAACAGATGAACGGCTTTTTGCGTGGGTTGATAACCTTTCTTTTCAATGAAACTCTGTGTCCATGCAGGCAGTTCGTTGTCGTACATCTTTTTTGTACTGACCATTTCTCCTTTTTCTTTCAGCAGTTTGGCCAGTTTGCTACGGCCATCTACTTTCTTTTCTTTATGTGCCACCACAAAAATGGTAGAAGACAATGGATTGCTGATGTAATGCTCAAACTTATCCAGGTCTTTCATCTGCTGGGCCTCTTTCAAAATCACCACCTGTTTTTCTGAAAACATGGGGTAACGCATACAGGCATTTATCACATCGCTCCAGCTGGCATCTTTTCCATAAAAAACGGAAAGATTAAATCCGGCTTCTGCTTCACTGAGGATCGTATGTTCAGCAGCATTCACCAGTTGATCAATGTACAGATCCTCCTCCCCTTCAAACCAATAAACGGGTTTAAAGTTTTTCTTTTTCCAGTCGTTGAGAATTTTATCTACACTCATTACTCAGGTATGGCATACCTATGCGGCATGCAAATAATTAATTAAAATGTGAATAGGTATTCAGTAACCCTATTTTGCAATAAAAATATTTTCAGGCGGCAACAAAGGTAATTGTTGAAAACGAAGAAAAATCTGGGCCACGGCTACCACATCTTTCTGGCAATAGGCTGTA
>NZ_CAMLGT010000094.1 GCF_946479605.1 uncultured Lacibacter sp. | reverse complement strand
AGTCTGTGTCTGGATAATAAATTGCTGTCAGGTTATCAAAGATCATATAACCTTTAATGCCGGAGGCATTTCTGTAGCCATGATCTCCAATGATGATGATGATACTGTTTTGATTATTCTTTTTAATATGAGTGACAATATCTGAAATGATCTTATCCGCAAACAAAACCTGGTGATAGAATGCCATCTCAGGGCTTCTTTTCTTCATTGCTCTTATTTCTGGGATAGGTTTTAAACGACCTGTACTGTCAAATATAAATGGGGAGTGTGGCACAAGAAAATGAGCGTAGATAAAATTTGGCGAACTGTTATTGTTGCATGTTCTTTTTACTCTTTCTATGGTGATGTTTAAATCGCTTTGTTTTCTAAGATAGTTTTTTGATTCAAAATGGTTAAGCCAGCGGTTTGTTGTCTTATAATGCATTAAGCGCCATCCAAGATCTTTATACATTCTGCCGGGCAGAGTTTTGTACAGGTAGTGAAAGCTTAACAGGCGGGAAAAGAAGCTTTCAATCTGCGGGTCAGTTTGCTGAATGCTTATCGGCTGTGCAAGCTCTATTTTGTAATTTTCTTTTTCAAGTAATTGCATCAGTGGATTTTTTTCAATTGATCTTGACCCTCGTCTCAGCATTCCGATTTCACCATCTTTATAGATTTGCTCTTCGGAAAAATAATTCATATTCATACAACTGTTCACAGAAAGCATGGTAACATTGTAGTTGCTTTTTGATTTATCGGCAACGTAAAAGTTCTCCTTTTGTAAAAAGCTGTCTAATTTACTATTATCAACATTCCAGTGCTCTTTCATGGCAGCAGTGGAAGGCATGGCATCAAACACAAGAAAGAAAATATCAGGCTTTAATGAATCTTTAATTAAGTTATTCGAAGCGTATGATTGTGTGGCATCAAAACGATCGTCAAGTAATAATTTTGCTGGATTCCTGTCTATAAGAATATAAACGGTCGTTGTAATTTCAAAAGCAAACAAAAGTGCAAGTGTGGTATTGAAAAAAGCGATTGTTTTTTTTGAAAAGCCTGAATGCATTTTTAATTTTAGTATAAGAAAAATGAAAATCAGCAGGCTGCAGGGGATAAGGAATGAATAACTGGTTATAAAGTTGTTGCCTAAAAAAGATTTCCAGTAGTCATGAATAGGACCGAAAGTGAAAATAAACAAAGCGAACAGCAATGTTAAAACAGAAGCCGTGGTTTTGTTTTTTAAAATCAGTCTTGCACAGCCATAGATGATGAGGACCCCCGTTGAAACGGCTGATAAATTGAGAAGTATCTGCGTGATCGTGAAGAAGCCAACAAACTCTTTCCACCCATTTAGAATGAAGAGAGGTGGGAAAAGGAAAAGAAATATTGGTTTAGTGCTAAACCATTGCGTAATTTTTTCTTTAAATGATTGTTGACTCATGCTTTTTGATAAACAAACATAATTCTGTTTGTGTGGGATGAGGCTTCTTTTTTTAGCAATTTAAATCTTGTTTCAAACGCCTTCTCAAACTCATCAACAGTATACCCTTCAAAAATATCTACTCTCCACAGCAACAGCTCTTTCACCTTCGGATCATCTTTCGGCACAAATTCAATAATGAGCGTATTGCAAACCGATGAAAAGAAAGAAGCTAATTGCTCAAACGAAATATTTTTTGCAATAGCCAGGTGGTGAATGAGCGCCAACGCCATGCAAACATCAACTTTGGTGCGGCTGAAAAACGCTTTACGCTCTTCGTTCATCCAGCCCATTGAGGGAGATGGATATGTAAGGTCGATCACCAACGGTAAAATATTTGTCCGGTTTTCCTGCCTGATCTTCTTATATAAATTATTGATACACGAACTGTCGAAATCAGTCGCAATCACGTTTGCGTCTGATTTACATAACAGCGAAAACTCGCCTTCGTTTGCACCAAGATCAAGTACGGAATCGTAATTCAACTCCTGTAACAATCTGCTTATAAGTGCTTTTTTCTCAGACAAGTATTCGTTACTGAGAATGGTTTCGGTATAATAGTTATTCCAAGTTGTTTTTTGTTCCGGCAGGGAAAGGCTTGCTATACAGCTGCGGAGACTTTCAAGGATCTGCGCTATGTTTTTCTTTGAAATTTTGCGGGAGGTTTGTTTTTGTGCACTATGCTTCCTGCCTGAAATTTTTGCCTGTAAGTGTACATGCAGATAGATGATCGGCTTCAATTTTGTTTTAAACGGCAATAGCGCTGAAGCTACTGAAGCAGGCATACCATCAGGATAAGCAAGCTGCAGCCGGTGAATGTCAACACCTGTATAATGCGAAACCAAAAGTGGATTTAAAAAGCATTCACAAAATTGCCTGTAAGCAATCCATGGCTCGCCTTCCTTGTAAGTTTCAAACGAAAGAGTATCGATCAATTTACACTTGCCATCAGCCAGCTGAATATTAGAAGGCGTTGCATCTTTCAGGATCATTCCTTTTTGAAGGGCGTAATTGCAAAGACTAAGGGTAGCAAGTGCAGCATCTTTCAATTGCTCAAAACTCCATTCCCAGGAGTAGGAAATAAACTGCAATTGCTGTGGCACTAATGTCTTAAACCAATCAGTTTTGCCTGTATGATTGTAGGCAACTTCCGTAAACGGAAGCAGCAGTTGTTTCTTACGTAATTCATCTGCAAGGCCGCTTTGCTGAAATTTATCGTAATGTTCTTTATACGAAGTAGAAACAAAACGGTAAACCTTTCCTTCGTGTTCATACACAAAGCCGGAAGGGTCACGAAAAGAAGCAGGATGTTGATTAATCGGTTGATTCATTTTTTTCCTCTTCCGTTTTGGGTGGTGTTTTTACAAAAAAGCTTTTGATCCAGTTCCAACCGCTTTTAAAATAAAAGATCACACCCAACACAGCAGCAATAATTACCTGTATCAGGTAACTGCCACTTCCCGGATCAAGGTATAATAACTGCATCATAAGTAACGGAGATTGGTTTTAGGTGTTAATGCAAGCAATGATTCATATATGAGCAAAATGGTATTTTCAATATCGCTCTTGTGCAGCATTTCAACCGTAGTGTGCATGTAACGCAACGGAATACTGATGAGTACTGAAGGGCAACCATCATTGGCATAAGCAAACGAATCAGTATCTGTGCCGGTGCTGCGGCTTAATGAACGCCATTGTACAGGTATCTTCTTTTTGTCCGCAACATCTGTTACAAAATCAAGCAGCTTGTTATGTATTGCCGGTGCTGTTGCCAACGAAGGTCCTTTACCGCATGCAATTTCTCCTTCCACAATTTTGCTGATCATTGGCGTAGTTGTGTCATGCGTAACATCAGTAACAATAGCTACATCCGGTTTAATACGGCGGGCAATCATTTCAGCACCACGTAAGCCAATTTCTTCCTGCACAGCATTTACCACATATAAACCAAACGGTAATTTCTTTTTATTCTCTTTTAGCAGGCGGGCTACTTCGGCAATCATAAAACCACCCACACGGTTATCAAATGCACGGGCTATATAATAATCATGTGCCAGCTCATCAAACCCTTCTTCATACGTTACCACGCAGCCAACCTTAATGCCTAATTCATCTACTTCTTTTTTATTGCGTGCACCACAGTCAAGCCACAGGTTGTCAACACGTGGTTGCGTTTCTTTTGTATCAGCACCGCCTAAACGGGTATGAATTGCAGGCCAGCCAAAAACAGCTTTCACAATTCCCTTCTTTCCATGAATCAATACACGCTTGGCAGGAGCTATCTGGTGATCTACACCACCATTTCGTTTCAGGTAAATCAATCCTTCAGGCGAAATATAATTGACAAACCAGCTGATTTCATCGGCATGTGCTTCAATCACAACTTTAAATGGATGCTCGGGATTGATGACACCGACAGCTGTTCCGTATGGATCAACAAAATGCGTATCAATATAAGGCTTCAGGTATTCGAGCCACACTTTCTGACCGGCGATTTCAAATCCAACAGGCGAATGTGTGTTGTGATAGTTTTTCAAAAACTCAAGAGACGAATTGGTAAGAATTGATTTCTTCTTTGCTGCTTTTGCTTTTGCCATTGATTTAGTGCTTTCAGCAAATGTACGGTTTACACAGTTTCAACAGTTTTGCCGGGCAGGAAATTTCAAACAACCATTGTGTAAAACTAAAAGAGTAAAAACAGGCTGAAGATGGATGATAAAAGCAACAGTCCGTCAACCCAAACCAGGTAAAAATAGTCGCTGGTTTCTTTCTTTGATCTCAATAGCAGATAGATGGATGCAAGCCCCGGTAACAATTGCATCAAATGCCAAAGGTTATTGAACCGCACAGCCAGGAAAACTACGGAGAATGAGTAGGCTAATACATTCAGCAAAAAGAAATAAAAGAACTGTCGTTCATTCATCACATTTGCCGGGGTATGAACACCCGATTCAAAATCACGCAGCTTATCCCTGTAATCAAAGATCATGGTAGCAAGGGCAACCAGCAGTAACCGGCTAATAAACAGGAAAATTTCGTTTACATTAAATGCAACATTAAAAAACGCCAGCGGTAAAACCACGGTGGCATAGGCCCACACAAATCCTATAAAATAACTTTTGATGAAAGTGAGGAAAGAAGGTAGCTTAATGGGACTCTTCAGCAATAGCGGTGCTGTGTAAGCAGCGTTAAACAATACGGCGGCAATAATGTGATTGCTGATGGAACGAACTTGCCATAAGTACCAGCATGTAACAAGGAAAGTAGCAAAATTGAACCAGCGGGCCAATGTTCTGTTTTCACGAAACCATTGCAGCTGTTCCGATGATGCACTTATTTTGGCAGCAAAGCTGAAATGAAGATTGTAACTGAGCAGTGTGGCAAAAAAAACAAACCCGATCAGCGTGAGCGGATAGTCAAAAAGGGAATAGAACAGTTTTGTTTGTACACATAATGCCGCTGCACAAATAGCAATGATCAAATGCTCAAACAGCAAAAAGCGAAGTACGCTTTTCATTCTTTTTTACTAGAAATCGAGGGTGATAGCGTCTGAGGTAACTTTTTCACTTCTGTTTCCATCTTTGTCTTTTACCACAAAGCTGAATCGTGAAATGTGTGGTGAGCCGGGACAGTTGTTACCTGGCAGGGTGGCATAGTTTAAGGCAGTAATGCTTGCAAACCGCACTTTAATGGTAATCTTTTGATTTGCTTCCGATGGATGGTCAGGAATTTTGTACTCAAGGCCAAGTAACTCATTTGGGCTACTGCAGGGCGGAGTGGCAGCATCCAGTTTATCAATATAAATGGTATCCTGCAAATCGCCTTCTTTATCAGTAACAGTCAGATCAAACTCCAGGATCTTTCCCTGGTTTCCGGCAATAATGATGTCACCGGTTTTTACAGATTTAATCTCCACCTGCGGTTCAGTTGTATATTTTGATTTTTTACAACCGGCCAGTACAGCAGCTGTTACAAAAAGAAATAATAGTTTTGCCTTCATCGGTAAATGTTCTTATTTCAAATTTAAGCATTAATAACCCACTAAAAAATTGATTCCTTCTTTTGTTAACAATCTTTTTGAGCTGAGTGATGCCTCTTTTAACGAAGTGGCCTTGCAGGAATTTCAGTTTCAGTATAGCCAAAATGGGGTTTACCGGTCTTTTTGCGATGCTTTGGGTAGAGATATTGAAAATATCCGGTCCATCAATTCTGTTCCTTTTTTGCCGATCAGTTTTTTTAAAACACACGAGGTGGTTACTACTTCATTTAGGCCTGAACAGTTGTTTGAAAGCAGCGGTACTTCTCAAACCATTCAAAGCAAGCATTACGTAAAAAGTCTTTCTTTATATGAAAATGCTTTTACGCATGGGTTTCTCCGTGAGTATGGAAGGCCGGAAGATTTTTGTTTCCTGGGTTTGTTGCCTTCTTATCTTGAACGTAGCCACTCATCGCTGGTATATATGGTGCAAAAGCTGATGGAACAAAGTGGTCATCAACACAATGGTTTTTATCTCAATAATTTTCAGCAATTGCATCAAAAGCTGCAACTGCTGGAGCAGCAGCAGCAAAAAACCATTCTTATTGGTGTAACCTTCGGCTTGCTTGATTTTGCTGAACAATACCAACTGCCGTTAAAAAGCACCATCATTATGGAAACAGGCGGCATGAAAGGAAGAAGAGAAGAGATGACAAGGGAACAGGTGCATGCAAAATTGAAAACAGCTTTTTCTCTTGGTACAATTCATTCTGAATATGGTATGACGGAATTACTCAGCCAGGCATATTCAAAAGAAGATGGGATTTTTCATTGTCCGCCTTGGATGAAAGTATTGGTAAGGGATGAAGATGATCCGCTACGCATCAACACAACTGGTAAGGGCGCTATTAATATTATTGATCTTGCAAATGTTTATTCAGCAAGTTTTATTGCAACTGACGATGTGGGCGAAGTATTTGAAGATGGCAGCTTTCGTGTATTAGGCCGGATGGATAACAGCGATATTCGTGGTTGCAGCCTGCTTGCATTATAATTATTTAAACCTTTTTTAGACTCTAACTTAGAACTTACAACTCAGAACTTTTCTTATGCTTTCCGATAAATTACAAATGTTTCAGAACAGGCTCACGAAAGTGTACAGGCACCGTAGTAAGCAGGCTAAAAGAATGGGCATTAGTTGCTATCGTTTATACGATAAAGATCTGCCGGAATTTCCTGTGAGTATTGATGTGTATGATACAAGGGTTTGTGTGAGTGAATACAAGGCCAAACACAACCTTACTGAAGATGAACATCTCGATTGGCTGGAAGGAACGGTTGGTGTAATTGCAGCTGTATTACAGATGGACGAAGAACTGATTTATACCAAAGAACGCAGGAGAAAAAGTAACCGTCAATCGCAATACCAGAAAACAGCAGAGGAAAGAGAGTTTTTTGAAGTGCAGGAAAGTGGATTAAAATTCTTAGTGAACCTTTCTGATTATTTGGATACAGGTTTATTTCTCGATCATCGGACAACACGTAAGATGGTGATGGAAGAAGCAAAAGATAAAAAGGTATTGAATCTGTTTGCTTACACAGGATCGTTTAGTGTGTATGCGGCGGCAGGTGGTGCAGAAGAAGTGGTTACTGTTGATTTGTCGAATACTTATATCGATTGGGCGAAAAAGAATTTTGAAACAAATTCTTTCAAAGATGATACGAAATACAAATTTGTTGTGGCAGATGTAAAACAATACCTGCACACATTACCTGCAAATACATTTGATCTGGTGGTGATGGATCCCCCCACTTTCAGCAATAGTAAGAAGATGAAAGATTTTCTCGACATTCAGCAGGATCATGTGGAACTGGTCAATCTTACATTCAAGGCAATGAAACCAGGTGGTATTTTGTACTTCAGTAATAATGCACGAAAGTTTGAGCTGCATGAAAGTGAACTACAGGCATCTTCTATTAAAGATATTACCAAGGCTACAACGCCGTTTGATTTTGAAGGAAAGCTGCAACGTTGGTGCTGGCGAATGATCCGTTAAAGGATGAAGTCGTAGTTTTACGCACCCGTGTATAGGGAAAAAACATTGCCGTGCCCATTGGATTTAACCGGGAATAGAAGTAATTTTTCATTCTGTTATTCCTCAAAATCCAGTCACTATGAAACCATTACTACTTCAGCTGAAGTCTAATCCCCGTTTTAAGCATATTCTCACATTTACATTTGTTGGTTTGATCCTGCTGGCCGGTATAGGAGCAAACTACCTCATTGAAAATAATGTGTTACAATCAGTAAAGGATCACACGGCGCAAACCGATTCGGTTATACAGCACCAGCAATATCTGCAGGTGGTTGAAAAAACCATGTTCCTTGTTTCACAAAACGAACAAGTGCTGGAAGATTACCTCCAAACGGGTGATGTTGCTAAAAAAGATGCATTCTTAAAAAACAATGCAGCCATAGAAGAAAACCTGGGCGAAGTGCGGAACGCTTATAGCGGTTATATACCTAAATACCTGGTGAATGTATTTGTACACAAAACAGCAAACCGCATTCAATTCAATAAGGAAATACAGCAGGTATATGAAGAGGTGGGTAAAGACAGTGCTTTGAAGATGACGGGAGGTTTTGTGTATGCTGCATCATTCAAAGAAATTATGCGTGGCGAACGGGAACTGGTAAATGCGTTGGGAACAAAAATTGAACAGCTGAATAAAACCATTACTTCAGAAAAATCCGAGATGCTTACACTGGATAAACGCTGGAATATTGTATCACTCATTTTCATGTCACTAATTGCAATGTTTGTATTATATAAGATCATTGAAACAAACAGGCTTAACGAAACGCTTTCTGTGGCTATTCAAAAAGAGAAACAGGCACAGCTTGTGAAAGATCAGTTTATTTCAAACGTAACACATGAGTTGCGTACGCCTCTTAATTCCATTATTGGTTATACCAACCTGCTGTTAAAAAAAGAACATGCGGCAGAAACTACACAATGGATACAGTCAATGAAAATATCCGGCAACCTGCTGATGGAAGTGATCAATGATGTATTGGATTATTCCAAACTTGAGTCGGGGCATTTTCAGTTTTCGAATGATGCATTTGATGTAAAGCAGGTGGTGCATAACCTCAATACTGTTCTGCAAAACAGGGCAGAAGCAAAAAATATTTTACTGCATGTACAGGTTGATGAAAAGTTGCCAGACTTTGTGTTAGGCGATGCTAAGAAACTGATGCAGATACTGGTGAACCTTGCCGGCAATTCTATCAAGTTCACCGAGCAGGGATCGGTTTCAGTAAGTACAAAAATGCTGAAACAAACCGGCGATAAGGCATGGATACAGTTTATGGTGCAGGATACTGGCATTGGTATTGACAAAGAAAAACTGCCTTATGTGTTTGAGCGTTTTTACCAGATAGAAAGTAAAACATCAAAAAAGTATTACGGAACTGGGCTTGGGTTGCCGATAGTTAAACAGTTGGTGGAAATGCAGGGAGGTGAAATTGAAGTATTCTCCACTCCGGGTGCGGGTACTCAATTTAATTTGGTACTGCCATTTACCATTGCTGCTGATGTTGAACAGGAAAATGAAACAGAACTGATCATTAATAACGAAAAGCTTGTACAAAAACGAATACTCATTGTTGATGATAATGAAATGAACCGTGATCTGATGGGTTATCTACTGGCCGAACACAAATTTATTTTCGATAAAGCTGATAGCGGCATCAATGCTTTGCAGTTGTTAAAACAAAAAAGCTATGATTTTATTTTGATGGACATTCAAATGCCCGGCTTAAGCGGTATTGATACAACGAAGAAGATCAGGGCAGAATTGAACATGCAAACACCCATCATTGGATTGAGTGCGTTCTGCCAAAGTCTGGAGCAGCAGAATGCCATCAACGCAGGAATGAATGCATATCTTACCAAACCTGTTGATGAACGCAAGCTGCTGGAATTACTCAATCATTACAGCGATTGGGATACGCAGCCTGCTAATCCCCAACATACACAGTTAAAGCTGGTGAATATTGATTATCTCCATCGCTTAACCGGAGGCAAAAAGGAAAACATTGAAGACCTGCTCAACAAAGCGTTTGATTTTCTGCCAAACGAAATAGAAAAGCTGAAAGAGTCTTTTGCAGCGGAAGATCCTGCTTTATTGAAAGCTACAGCACACAATATGAAATCAACCTTACGCATACTTGGCGTTACAGAAGAGCTTTCCGGAAAAGTGGTGCAGATAGAGAAAGCTGATATTTCCCAAACGACAGAAAAAGAACAAACAAAAACATTGATTGCTGAACTTGATAATTCTGTGCAGGTGGTGTTGCAGGAGTTAAGAGAATACCTGGCAGCTGCATAATCAAGAGTGAATCATCGGCTGTATTAGGAAGGTTGCTAACCCGTATATAATTCATCATCTGTTCATTTCCATTCTTCACTTATCTTGCAATCAAATACGATTGCAATGAACAAAGTTGTTGCCAATGCCGATGCGGCCATTCATGACATTCCCGATGGCGCTACACTCATGCTCGGCGGTTTTGGTTTGTGTGGTATTCCTGAAAACTGTATTTCCGCTTTAGTAAAAAAAGGAACCAAACAGCTCACTTGCATTTCAAACAATGCAGGTGTTGATGATTTTGGTATTGGGTTAATGCTGCAACAAAAGCAGGTAAAGAAAATGATCTCATCGTATGTGGGTGAGAATGCAGAATTTGAACGCCAACTGTTGAGTGGTGAACTGGAAGTTGAATTGATTCCCCAGGGAACATTGGCTACACGTTGCATGGCTGCAGGTTATGGCATGCCTGCCATTTATACACCTGCCGGTGTTGGTACCGAAGTAGCAGAAGGAAAAGAAATCCGCAATTTTAACGGCAAAGATTATTTACTTGAGTATGCATTTGATGCAGACTATGCTATAGTAAAAGCATGGAAAGGCGATACGATGGGTAATCTGATTTATAAAGATACTGCCCGCAATTTTAACCCGATGATGGCAATGGCCGGTAAAATAACCATTGCAGAAGTGGAAGAGTTGGTTGAACCGGGCTCTTTGGATCCCAACGAAATTCATACACCGGGTATTTATGTACATCGCATTTTCCAGGGAACGAATTATGAAAAGCGGATTGAACAGCACACAACAAGGAAAAGAATTTGAGAATGAAGTAATCTGAAAATTTGAAAATGACGATCTCCAAATTTTCAGGTCTCTTCAGGAATCAAGATTGTTTCATTTCCAAATTTTCAAATCAACTAATTTTCAAATTATGCCGCTCTCTAAAGAACAAATCGCACAACGAATCGCCAAAGAATTAAAAGACGGATACTATGTAAACCTCGGCATCGGCATTCCAACTTTGGTGGCGAATTATATTCCTGCCGGTATTCATGTTGAGCTGCAAAGCGAAAATGGGTTACTCGGCATGGGGCCATTTCCATTTGAGGGGGAAGAAGATCCTGATCTTATTAATGCAGGTAAGCAAACCATTACCACATTACCCGGTTCAGCTTTTTTTGATAGCGCCATGAGCTTTGGAATGATACGTGCAGGTAAAGTTGATCTTACTGTACTCGGTGCAATGGAAGTGAGTGAACAAGGTGATATAGCCAACTGGAAAATTCCCGGTAAAATGGTAAAGGGAATGGGTGGTGCTATGGATCTTGTTGCCAGTGCAAAAAATATTATAGTGGCGATGATGCATACCAACCCGAAAGGCGAAAGCAAATTATTACCACAATGTGCATTGCCGTTAACAGGAACAAAGTGCGTAAAAAAAATTGTTTCTGATCTGGCAGTGGTTGATATAACTCCTGATGGATATAAATTATTGGAACGTGCCCCCGGCGTTTCTGTAGAGGAAATTATTGCGAAAACTGCCGGTAGATTAATTGTTGAAGGCCAGATACCTGAGATGCAATTTTAAGCTTCCTTTCATTTTTGGCATCGTTTTTAATAACTACATAGAAAGATGCAGACGTGTTTTGTTGCAGGATATTAACATTTCGCTGAAACAATACTGTTGAACATGCGCCTAACTTCGTGGCCCGAAAGGAAAGCGTTACGCCTGTAAAAAACATCCTGACTATTTTTTTATTAAAATTAATCAACATGAAAGTGAATTACATGGTAGCTGTTGCAGCTTCCGCATTGATGTTTAGCTCCTGCGTAAGTAGTAAGAAATTTAAAAAGTCGCAGGCAGATTATGCGCTGTTACAAACCCGTTATCAAACGCTGGAAGGAAATCTTACTGATTGTAACAATCAAAAAAACGGTCTTCAAAATGAAATTGCCGGCTTGAACAAACGGGTTGAAGATCTGAATAAAGAAAACGAACTCATCAGGCAGAATTACACTGCAACATTGCAGCAGCTGGAAAATCTTTCAGTGATCTCCAAACAACAGGCAGAAAGCATTAAGCAGTCACTGCAGAATATTGTTGCAAAAGATGCGTACATACAAACATTGCAACAGCAAATGGCGCATAAAGATTCATTGAACATGGCGTTAGTGATGAACCTGAAAGGCGCTATTGGTAATATTAATGACGAAGACATCAATATTAAAGTTGATAAGGGTGTTGTGTACATTGATATATCTGATAAATTATTGTTCAAAAGCGGAAGCTATACCATTACCGATCGTGCAAAAGAAGTGTTAGGCAAAGTCGCATTGGTGTTGAAGAATCAACCTGATATTGAATTTATGGTTGAAGGTCATACCGATAATGTTCCTTACAAAGGAAACGGTGTGCTGGTTGACAATTGGGATTTGAGTGTAAAGCGTGCAACTACAGTAGTACGTTTATTGCAGAAAGAATATGGAATGGATCCAATGAAGATGGCTGCTGCCGGTCGTGGTGAATACCATCCGGTTGATGCAAACGATACAAAAGAAGGCAAGGCAGTGAACAGAAGAACAAGAATTGTTATTCTGCCGCAGTTAGATCAGTTTTTTAAATTGCTTGAACCTCAGAAATAAAATATGCATTTAAACGTAAGAGGCCACGCTTTAGCGTGGCCTCTTTTTTATCTCCAACACCGGATTAATT
The DNA here is from genome assembly GCF_946479605.1 of uncultured Lacibacter sp. The sequence continues at coordinate 156 of NZ_CAMLGT010000094.1, read as the reverse complement.
GGTGCTGTAAATTTTTATAAAACCATCTGTTTCGCTGCTGGCAATAAATAAGCTTTTACCATTCGGACTTTTATCTGCGTCAATAAATAAAACGCCTTCGGGTCCAACACCTGTATTAAGCCATTGCAAATATTTCGGCTTAACAGGATTTGTTAT
>NZ_CAMLGT010000093.1 GCF_946479605.1 uncultured Lacibacter sp. | reverse complement strand
AATATCCTTTTTCTCTTGTGCCGGGGCAACCTACTTTTTTATCTTTTTTGAATGATGCAATGCCTGATGTGCGTTGGTACCAATCAACAAATGGTCGCCAGGTAATGGTTAATTGCACAAAGTAGTAAGCGTCTTTGTTTTTTTCGCTTCCACGAAGTGAGCCGCCTGTGGGATAAGTGCCGCTGCCACGGTAAGCCATATCTACAGCTGTTTGTCCTCTTGCAGCAAGCAATGTTGCCTGATCAACATACCTGCTGCTTACATCATCAATATAATCAGTAAAAGTTTTGCGGTAACCCATTTCCAGGCCAACACGCAGATCTTCTGTCAGCAAATATTCTGCACCAATACCAAACGGAATAGAGAACTGGGTTGATTTATATACTTTCTTACCGGGAAGAAAACCTTGCCCTTCGGTGCTAAGTGGTTGCAAAAAAACTTTGGCCCCGTTATTATCAGCTGTAAATGGTTTAATACGATACAATGCGCCACCTGCAAATACATACGGTGTCCACCATTTATAATTAAGATTGAAAATATTGTATTGCGCACTCAGTTCCCATTCAAATAAATTGGTTTGAAAACTGAGGTTACGGCTTTGGTGTGAAGCGCTTTTGCTTTTTGCATCGGCCCCACGCAACATACCAAGGCTGAGATGAGTGCGTGCCAGCAAATGTTCAGTAAGATCATAACGTGCTCCAATGCTGCCCACAAATTTCGATTGCTGAAATGTAAATGACCGTTGTTGCAGGTCGCCCTGGTAATTGGCAAGGCCGCCACGAAACGATAAATGAAAATTTTGTGCAGATAAGCAAACAGGTGCCAGCAGAAAAAGAAGGATCAGTTTTTTCATCATTCAGTTATTGGATTCGGTACAAAGATAATCCAACCGCTAAAACGTGAAAATAAAACAGAAAGTATGTGTACAGGTCATTTCAACATCAGGCCGTGTTTAGCTAATACTTTTTCCAGCAGTGGAATACTCGACGGACCAAGGCCATGTAACTGCAGTAATTCTTTTTTGCTCCATTTGCTTACTTGTGCCACAGTGCTGATGCCTGCATTTTGCAATGCCCTGCGTGCAGGAGCACTTAACAAAGCCAGGAATTCTTCATCCGGTGTTTCAGCAGCTGCACAAACAGGACAAACGGGGCAGTCGCTGCTTTTGTAATACTGGTGTCCCTTTTTGCAGGTGCGTAATGTACCTTTTTGTGCAGTCATGTTGTACTCTTTTTCAGTTAAAGATAAAAACAAGAAGTAATGACAGGTAACCCTAACAGCTGTTCCTTTCAAATGAATTAATTTCGCCGGCATGATGCATAATTTCAACGCAGGACCTTCTGTTTTACCAAAGGAAGTTTTTCAACAGGCAAGTGAGGCTATTCTCAATTTCAACAACAGCGGTTTATCCATCCTGGAAATTGGTCACCGCACACCGTTGTTTGAAGATGTGATGAATGAAGCCCGTTCGCTGGTAAAAGAATTAATGCAGCTGGATGATGATCATGAAGTGTTGTTTTTGCATGGTGGTGCCACCACCCAGTTCATGCAGATCCCGATGAACCTGCTGAACGAACAGGAAGTGGCAGCCTATACAGAAACAGGTACATGGGCAGGCAAAGCAATTAAGGAAGCCAAGCTGTTTGGTCATGTTGAGATTGTAGGCTCATCAAAGCATACCAATTATACCACTATGCCGCATGAACTGGCTGTGCCGGGTACAGCGGCTTATCTCCATATCACTACCAATGAAACCATTGCCGGTACGCAATGGCATACCATGCCTTACGATTGTGGAGTGCCGCTGGTGGCAGACATGAGCAGTGATATTTTGAGTCGTGTACTTGATTTTAACAAGTTTGATCTTATTTATGCAGGAGCACAAAAAAACATGGGCGCAGCCGGGGTTAACCTGGTGGTGGTGAATAAACAGATACTTGGTAAAGTAAACCGTAACATTCCGGGTATTCTTGATTACCGCAACCATATTCAAGAAGGCAGCATGCTCAATACGCCACCGGTATTTGCTGTGTATGTGGCCATGCTCACATTGCGTTGGTTAAAAGCACAGGGTGGTGTAAAAGCTATTGAGGTGCTGAATAACCAAAAAGCAGAACGTATTTATGCTGCATTGGAAGCAATTCCGTTCATTAACCTGCCTGTTGCAAAAGAAGACCGGAGTAAAATGAACGTGGTATTTACCATGAACGATCCTGAAAAAGAAGCGGCATTCATGAAATTATGTAAGGAGCAGGGCATGTATGGCGTAAAAGGCCACCGTAGCGTGGGTGGTTTCCGCTTGAGCCTGTACAATGCATTGGGTATGGAGAGTGTGGAAGCAATGGTTGGTTTGTTGAATGAGTTTGCGAAGAAGAATGGATAGTGGTCAGAATAAGTAAACAGGGAGTTTTGCAGGTAAGTACGGGTGACTGATTTATCCGTTCGCCAGCTAAAAATTCCTTTTCTTTGCAGCCGGTTAGTAAGTATAAAATATCTATGGCTATAATAGTTCCGTTCAAGGCGCTGCGTCCGCAGGCCCAGTTCGCTAAGCAGGTGGCAGCACGTCCTTATGATGTGCTCAACAGTAAAGAGGCAAAGGAAGAAGCGCAAGGCAATCCTTATTCATTTTTACATATCACTAAACCGGAAATTGATCTTCCTGAAGAAACAGATCATTATGCTCCGGAGGTTTATCTCAAGGCAAAAGAAAATCTGCAGGCATTCATTCAGCGTGATGTGCTGTTTCGTGAAAGCAAACCCTGCTATTACATTTATCGTTTGATCATGAATGGCCGCAGCCAAACGGGGTTGGTATGTGGAAGTGCCGTTGCCGATTATGAAAAAGATGTGATCAAGAAACATGAGTTTACCCGTCCTGAAAAGGAAAATGACCGCATCAATCATATCAAGATCAGTGGTGCACAAACAGGGAATGTGTTTTTGGCTTACCGTGATGTGGCTGAATTGAATGATCTCATCGAAAAATGGAAAGCAGATAAAAGTCCCATCTACGATTTTGCGGCTGAAGATGCTATTCAACATACCATTTGGGTGGTAAATGATGATGCTGCGATCAAAACCATCAGCAGTATTTTTGAACAACAGGTGCCGCAAACCTATATTGCCGATGGACACCACCGGGCAGCATCTGCAGCAAAAGTGCGTGCAGCGTTGTGGGATGCTGCAACAGAAGAAAGTAATTATTTCCTCACCACTTTGTTTCCTGCAAGTGAACTGCAGATCCTTGATTACAACCGTGTGGTAAAAGATTTGAACGGCTTAACTGTTTCTGAACTCATTGAAAAGATTAAGACCGACTTTAATGTAAACCTTGTTGGTAAAGATGCCGTGAAACCAGCACAACTGCACAGCTTTGGCATGTATGTTGAAGGTAACTGGTACGAATTAACGGCAAAAGAAGGAACATATAAGAACGATCCCATCGGCGTACTGGATGTAACCATTCTTTCCGATAATTTACTGGATAAACATTTAGGCATTAAAGACCAGCGTACCGATAAACGCATCGACTTTGTGGGCGGTATACGTGGCTTGGGTGAATTGCAAAAGCGTGTTGACAGTGGTGAAATGAAAATTGCGTTCAGCCTTTACCCCGTAACAATGGATCAGCTGTTTGATATTGCCGATAGCGGCAATGTAATGCCTCCAAAAAGCACATGGTTTGAACCGAAGTTGCGTGATGGGTTGCTGACGCACCTCATCTACAACGAATCTTAATAAAATTACAAGATTAGAGAGGCGGTTTCACAATCGCCTCTTTTCGTTTAATTTTGGGCCGATATGAAATGGCCATAAAAATCACCAAACTTATTTATTTCCAACAGCGATGATGATTTTTATGGTCATACTATGTGGCAAATAAAACCACAATAAATAAACACATGAAAAAAGTACTTAGTGTTTTCGTTGTTACATTGTTATGTATTGCTTCCTATGCACAAGATCCTGATGCATCGCAACTGCATGAAACAGGTAAACAGTTTATGCGTGGTGGCGACTGGACAAATGCTGTGATCGTTCTCAACAAAGCATTGGCGAAAGAACCGCAGAACATTACCATCATTAAAGACCTTGCACTCACTTATTATTACCAGCGTGATTTTGCAAAAGCAAAGGAAACCATTAAGCCATTGGTGGAGCGTGATGATGCAGATGTGCAGAGTTACCAGATTGCAGGCAATATTTACAAAGCACTCAGCGAACGCAAGGAAGCAGAAAAAATGTACAAGCGTGCAATAAAAAGATACCCAGCAAGCGGTGCATTGTATGCCGAGTATGGCGAGTTGCTGTGGATGATGAACGAAAACTTCACCAGTATTGAACAGTGGGAACTTGGTATCAAGAACGATCCCGGTTATGCTGCCAACTATTATTTTGCTGCACGCTATTATTATTTCACAACAGATAAAGTGTGGGCACTCATCTATGGTGAAATATTCATCAACATGGAAAGCTACTCCAGCCGCACAGCTGAAATTAAAAACCTGTTGCTTGATAGTTATAAAAAATTCTTTGTGATCGATCCTAATGCAAAGCCGGCAAAAGGCGAAACAGAATTTACAAAAGCATTTGTTGCTGTCATGAACCAGAACAGCAGTGTTATCAACAATGGCGTTACTACAGAAACACTGACCATGCTGCGTACACGCTTTCTGCTCGACTGGAGTAAACAATATGCAGCAAAGTATCCTTTCCGCTTGTTTGATCACCAGAAACAATTATTGCAGGAAGGTATGTTTGATGCATACAATCACTGGATATTTGAAGCAGCAGGCGATCTTGCAAAATATGAAAGCTGGACAAAGCTCAATACAGAACAGTATAATGAGTTTACACGATTTCAAAAATCAAAACTCTTTAAAGTGCCGGCAGGGCAGTATTATAAAACTGTAAACTGATTCTTACATCCTCCACACAACGGAGGATTTTTTGTAGTGCCATTGCCCATTTCTGCTTAACTTACCTGAACGTTCTAAACAGGACAGCCCCTGTTATTCCTTACTCTTAATTGCATGCTATATGAATCCGAAAAGACTATTCGATTGTATTGATGTACAACTTGCCAAATTTCCCCAGGAAGCAATGCTGGCCGCAAAAGAAGAAGGTGGTATCTGGCACAAATATTCCACTGCAGAAGTAAAAGAATTGGTTGATAAACTGGCAGCAGGTCTTATTCATCTTGGCATCAGCGGAAATGATATGAGTGTGGAAGGCCGTGATAAAATTGCAGTGATCAGCAGCAACCGTCCGGAGTGGATGATCCTTGATATGGCGGTGCAGAAAACCGGTGCTGTGCTGGTGCCTATTTATCCTACACTTGCTGTAAATGAACTGGAGTTTGTGCTGAATGATGCAGCAGTAAAGCTGGTGTTTGTAAGCGATCAGGAGTTGTATGATAAAGTACAATCGGTACGCAGCAAAGTAAGCAGTGTGCATGCGGTGTTCACCTTCGATTACCTGCAGCCCTCGCTTCACTGGAAAGACATATTAAGCAGGGGAACTGAAGAAGATCATAAGAAACTGGCAGTAGCAGCGGATAGCATTCATTATGAAGATATGGTGACCATCATTTACACATCGGGTACCACCGGTACACCAAAAGGTGTTATGCTAAGCCATAAAAATATTCTCAGCAATGTGCTTTCCTGCAGGGAAGTGTTTGCAGAGTTTTGTGTGCCCGGCGATAAAGCATTAAGCTTTCTTCCGCTCAATCATATTTTTGAACGCATGGTAACGTATGTGTACCTGTTCAATGGTGTGTCTGTGTGGTATGCACAAAGTTTAGATACCATTGGTGACAACCTCAAAGAAGTGCAACCATCTGTGTTTACCACCGTTCCCCGCTTGCTGGAAAAAGTATATGAGCGTATTATGGGTCGTGGGCAGGAACTTACAGGGCTTAAGCGAAAACTATTTTTCTGGGCAGTGGATGTGGGCAGCGAGTTTGCCATCAATAAAAACCAGGGGTTCCTGTATAACATGAAGCTTGCCATTGCCAATAAACTCATCTTTAAAAAATGGCGTGAAGGGTTGGGTGGAAAAGTGAAAGCCATTGTTACAGGAGCTGCCGCCTGCCAGGTGCGTTTGTTGCGTGTGTTCACGGCTGGCAAGATCGTTATTATGGAAGGCTATGGCTTAACCGAAACATCACCCGTAATTGCGGTGAACCGTTATACGGAAAAAAACAGGATGTTTGGAACGGTGGGCCCTGCCATACAGGGTGTGGATGTAAAAATTGCAGAAGACGGAGAGATCTGTTGCAAAGGCGACAATGTGATGATGGGGTATTACAAACGTCCTGATCTTACAGCAGAGGTTATTGATGCAAATGGTTATTTCCATACGGGTGATATTGGTATGATGGAGGCCGGAAAGTTTTTAAAGATCACCGATCGTAAGAAAGAGATCTTTAAAACAAGCGGCGGTAAGTATGTTGCGCCGCAGCCGATTGAAAACAAAATGAAGGAAAGCAAGTTTATTGAACAGATGATCGTAGTGGGGCCAGAAAGGAAATTTGCAGGAGCACTCATTGTTCCTTCATTCGAAAATTTAAAAGTATGGGCCGGGCAAAACAATATCAGCTTTGGCACAGTGCATGATCTTGTGCGCAACCCCAAAGTGCTGGAAATGTACAAGCATATTGTGGAAGAGTTTAACAGCCAGTTCAATCATGTGGAGCAGATCAAAAAATTTGAACTCTGTCCCAACGAATGGACGGTAGATGGCGGTGAACTGACGCCCACCTTGAAGTTGAAACGCAAAGTGATCATGGAGAAGTATCGGGATGCGATTGAGAGGATTTATTTGTAAAGTGTCTAAACTCCTTTCAAATGCAGCGGGGTGGCTCAGTATATATCATGACAAATACAGTCCGCACCACAATTTATATTGGAGTGACATCTGATTTGCGAATCAGGGTGCTTCAGCATAAAGAGCATTTTTACAAGGGGAGTTTTACTGATCAATATAACTGTACACTTTGCGTGTACTATGAACATTTTGGACATATTGAAGAAGCGATTGCAAGAGAAAAAGAAATCAAGAAATGGCGAAGAGAGAAAAAAGATAGATTGATCAGTGCGATGAACCCTTTATGGGAAGATTTGTGGAAAGAGATTGAAACGTGGTAAGCATTTCCAATCTGGCACGCTAATTTTTCTACAAGGTTAAGATTACTCAAACTCTTACACCGTCATGTCGACGAAGGAGACATCTCTACATCTTCAGAGTGTTAAGTTTTGTCTAGCTGATGGCGAACAAGCCATTAAAAAATACGATTATGATTGTGCAGGGATTTCTCACCCGCCACAAGCATAGAATAAGTTAAACATAACATTGGCGGGGTTCGAAATGACGCACTCCGATTGTTGAAGTTGCTAAGATTACTCAATCCCTTGCACCGTCATGTCGACGAAGGAAACATCTCTATAACTTGAGAATGTATAATTCTGTGAACAGAGATCGAACTAAATGTTGCGACCAGTAATAAAGTGCAAGTGTGCGACGCAACTTAAGCCTCATAGCAGCACCACCGCCCATCACCAAAACTGCATTCCTTTTTTCCCGTCACTGCAAATCTTTTATCTTCGCAGCATGCTTCCAAAATACAAACGCATCCTCCTTAAACTTTCAGGTGAATCATTAATGGGCGATAAGAATTTCGGTATGGACTCTGCCGTAATTACGCAATACGCTCAAAGTATTAAAACCATTACAGAGCTGGGCGTACAGGTGGCCATTGTTATTGGCGGCGGTAATATTTACCGTGGTATGAACGAAGCAGAAACAGGTATTGAGCGTGCACATGGCGATTATATGGGCATGCTGGCAACAGTGATCAACGGTATGGCGTTGCAGGCCGGACTTGAAAAAGCAGGCGTGTACACCCGTTTGCAAAGTGCGATTAAAATGGAGCAGATCGCTGAGCCCTACATCCGTCGCCGTGCTATCCGTCATTTAGAAAAGGGACGTGTGGTGATCTTTGGGGCAGGAACAGGTAACCCATATTTTACAACTGATACTGCAGGCTCACTCCGTGCCATTGAAATTAATGCCGATGTGATCCTCAAAGGAACACGTGTAGATGGTATTTACACTGCCGATCCGGAGAAAGATCCTACAGCTACCAAATATGAAAGCATTACCTTCCAGGAATGCCTCAGCAAAAATCTTCGGGTGATGGACATGACAGCGTTTACGCTTTGCATGGAAAATAATCTTCCCATTATTGTGTTCGACATGAACAAACAAGACAACCTGCGCAGGGTTGTAACAGGCGAAAAAGTAGGAACTATTGTAGCCCAGGGCTAACGCTTTTCACAACTGCAGTGCATTTGGGGATAAAATGATCCGGCAAGCTATAGCTCCTTTGTGCTATTGGAACTAACTTTCCTGTGTAATTTTTTCTGCTGTACCTAAAACAACTACGCATGTCTTTCACGCTACTTGCAATCCAGATTTCTGTATTTGAAATTGTGATGTTTCAGATCGGGGCATTGGTGTTGGGTTTTGTGATCCATTACTTCTGGAACATGCGCCACGGCAGCCAGTTTGATCATGATATTGATGTAGAGAAATTTGAGAAAGAAGCGCATGACTGGCGGATGAAGTATTACAACGTAATTGAGCAACAGAAAGACAAAGGCGAAACAATGAGCAAAGACTTGTTGCAGGCCAAAGAAAATGAGCAGCTGCTGCTCGATGAAATTGAAGAGTTGAAAGAGCTGATACAGGAGTTAAAACAACGGCCTCAGCAGGTGGTTGTTGAATCGTCTGTTTCTGTTTCTGCAACAGCTGAAGTAAGTCCTGCTGAATATCTTGCCCAATTAAAATCGGCACAGGATCATTTGCTGCAGCATAATCAGAATATCTCCAAACTGCTCAGCCAGGTTGATCTGCTTGAAAAAGTAGAGCAGAAGCACCAGGACACCTTGCAGCAGAACCAATACCTCACCGAGCAATTGCAGCTTTTGCGCCGTTCACTTACTGAGAAAGAAGGTGAGTTGAATACCATACGTCAGCAAACCGTGCTTACGCAGGAAATGAAGAACCGTTTGGAGACAGCGTACGATGAGTTCAATGAAATACAGTCGAAGCTGATGAAGGTGGAGCAACAGCTGGCCGTGCCGCAAACAAATGCACTGCGTTATGATGAACTGGAGGAAGCCAATCATTTACTCTCGGTGGAAATGAACGATCTGCGTCTCAAGCAGCGTGAACTGGTGGAAGAAAATTCACGGCTATCGCAACATGTGATTGAAATGGAAAGCAAGTTGAAAGAAGCAAATCTTCAGCGCCAGCAATTAAGTAAACGAAACGATTTTCTTGAAGAACTGAATAAAGACCTGCAACAGGTTTCTGATCACAACAAAAAGCTGGAATCGCAGCTATCCCGTCTTTCTGAAATTGAAGCCATGCTGGCAAGAATTTCTGCCGGACAAAATCAGTAAATCAGCGGTTGTTCTGTTTTCCTTTGTTAGATTTGGCGCTTCACTAAAACAGGCGTTTATGTTGTCCATTGCAGATATCCGTAAAGATTACTCCTTAAAAACATTGAATGAACATGAAGTGGCAGCTGACCCTTTTCAGCAATTTGCTGATTGGTGGCAGCAGGCCATTGATTCGCAGATAGATGAAGTCAATGCAATGACGCTGGCCACAGCTACATTGGAAGCTGTGCCTGATGCCCGTATTGTTTTGCTGAAAGGATATGATAAGCAGGGTTTTGTTTTTTATACCAATTATGAAAGTGCAAAAGGGCAGGAGCTGGCCGAAAACCCAAGGGCAAGCTTGTTATTTTTCTGGAAAGAACTGGAACGCCAGGTGAAAATAATAGGGCTGGTAGAAAAAGTAAGTGCAAATGAGAGTGATGAATATTTTTTATCTCGCCCTACAGGCTCACAGGTAGGTGCATGGGCATCACCTCAAAGTCATGTTATTGAAAACAGGGCCTGGTTAGAAAACAGGGTAAAAGAGATGGAACTCAAATTCAGCAGTGAGCAGTTAACAAGACCATCGCATTGGGGCGGTTACAGGGTAAAACCTGTGATCATCGAATTCTGGCAGGGAAGAAGCAGTCGTTTACATGATCGTATTCAATACACGTTAGTTGATAACGGCAGCTGGAAAATTGAACGTCTTGCACCTTAATAAAGTACGAGACAGGAAGTAACAGGTAAGAGTTAGAATTTGGATTGTGCTGACAGGCATAAAAAAAGCAGGTGATCACTTGCGTAACAACCTGCTTCAGGAATTTTTGCTTAGATCGTAAGCTTATTTTGTTTCAGCTTTCTTCGCCGCTTTTTTTGCAACAGCTACTTTCGCAGGACGGCTTTTGCCGAAAGATCCTTTGAAACGTTTTCCTTTTGCAGTTTTTTTATCACCTCTGCCCATAATGATTTTTTTATTGAATGATTAATTGCAGCCAGGCTGCGTTATTACAAAGTTGACTATAAAAAAAGCAAGAAACAAAGGTTCCCTGCTTTTTTTAAGAATGTAGAGGATCAGAGTTTCGCTGCTAATTCTTTACCAGCTTTAAACTTCGCTACTTTTTTTGCTTTGATCTTGATAGTTGCACCAGTTTGTGGATTACGTCCGGTACGTGCAGCACGCTTGGTCACAGAGAAAGTACCGAAACCAACCAATGTTACTTTACCACCACCTTTTAAAGTTTTGGTAACCGCTTCAACGAAAGAATCCAATGCAGCATTTGCTTGTGTTTTTGAAATTTCTGCATCTTCGGCAAGTTTTGCAACTAATTCAGCTTTGTTCATAGTGAGAATTTTTTAAGTGGGACAAATATAGACGGTTTTCAATTGCAACAAAATTTTTTTAGCATACACAAAACATGTAAGAAAATCGCTAAAATCCGCACGGGACAAGGGTTGCAAAAGACTTTATAGTAAAACATTTCTTCAGTCACAACCATGTAAAATGCCAAAACCCTTGTCCTGCAAGGGTTTCAGAAAATGTGCTTTGAAAGCCTTGCCAGCAAAGGGTTTCAGGCAGATGAAAATGTAAAAAAGAAATGTTATGAATTGTTCACAATTACTGCACAACCTGCATAATACTCCTGAATGCAATCACCCGGTTGCCCCATTTGTCAAATACTTTCTGCCGAAGTGTTGCCGCATGTTTTTGTATATAATCTTCCTGCAGTTGTTTTGTTTCAGCAAAGTATTGTGCAGTATAAGTCGGTCCGTCTTCTTCTTCTATTTCAAGTAATTTCAATAATTGTCCGCTGGTGAAACAACCAGTGGCCACTACTTCCGGAATATGTTCTTCCAGCATCCACTTTACCCATTCATCATGAATACTCCACTCAAGCTTTGTTGTAACATTGTATACAATCATTTTATTTCATTTTTAATTCGAGGTAAACAGGGCAATGATCACTATGCTTTACATCAGGATAAATTTCTGCGTCTTTCAGATTTGCTTTTAATGCTTCAGTTACGCTGATGTAATCAATACGCCAGCCTTTGTTTTGCAAACGCACACTGGGGAAACGTTGGCTCCACCAGCTGTAACGGTGTGGTTCAGGATGAAATTCACGGAAGGTATCAACCCAGCCATTGTCATAAAATTTCGTCATCCATTCACGCTCAGCAGGTAAAAATCCGCTGGAGTTTTTATTGCCTTTGGGATCATGAATATCTATTTCCTTATGTGCAATATTATAATCGCCGCAAAGAATAAGTTTCGGATGTTTCTTTTTCAGCTGATTCAACCATTTATAATATTCATCGAGCCATTGGTATTTAAATTCCTGGCGAAGATCACCACTTGTGCCGCTGGGGAAATAAGTATTGATGAGGCGAATATCACCGAACTGTAATTGTATCACACGGCCTTCATCATCGCTCGGACCATGACCGTTTCCTGTTTCAACAGCATCGGGTTTTATTTTTGTGAACACAGCTACACCGCTGTACCCTTTTTTCTGTGCACTGAACCAGTAATCATCATAACCAAGATCGTTGAACAGCTTTGTATCAACATCTGCTTTTGTTGCTTTTGTTTCCTGCACACAAATAATTTCAGCAGGATCGGTTTTCAGCCAGTCAATAAACCCTTTTTTTATAGCAGCACGAATGCCGTTTACATTGTAAGATATAATGCGCATGATCAGTTTTTCTCCGGCGAAAGTAAGAAAGGCATTCCATTACGGAATGCCTTTTTACACGGCTGTAATCATGTTGATTACGCTTTTCGTTTGTAAAAAGTTTGTTCGATCTTTTTATTTACAGGTGTAACGGTCTGTAAAAATTTATAAATGGCCTTGATCTCCATATCACTCATGCGGCTGAAAGGCCCCCATGCCATCGGGCTATGTTTGTTTACTTTTCCCTGGCGAATGCGGTTGCGGAACATTTCTTCACTCCAGCCATAAATACGTCCGGTTTCTTTATCGGGTGTAAGATTCGGACTTTGGCATTCATAATTTTCAGGATCAATGATGGATTCCATTTTAAAACCACCTGCAAATGGTTCACCAATAAATGCACCCGTCATCAGGTCTCTGTCGGTATGACAACCGTTGCAGTTTGCAACACTCATAGCCATGTACCTTCCATATTCAACAGTTGAATCTGCTTTTATTTCTTTTGGCGGCGTACCAGTGGGCCCTACAGGTTTTAATACAAATGCTTTGATGACCATGCCGAGTGGATTCATTTTATTTTGCGGTACTTTATTGCTTACCGGTTTTATTGTGCGGATGTATGAAATAACTGCTGTAAGATCAGCATCACTCATATCATGAAACGGCATAAAATCAAACAAGGCTCTGCCATCGTGCCCCACACC
>NZ_CAMLGT010000092.1 GCF_946479605.1 uncultured Lacibacter sp. | reverse complement strand
ATTGGCTTTGCCCATGTTTATATTGCCGGGAATTTTGTGTTTTGCATTGTTCCCCGATTTAACTGATGATAAGTTAGCCTACATGACGATGGTGACCAACCTCTTTCCTTCAGGATTGAATGGGTTGGTGATTTGTGTGCTGATTGCTGTGCTGGTAGCAACCATTGGTTCCTCCTTAAATGCATTAAGCACGGTGTTTACAAAAGATATTTATGTCAACAACATGAATAAGAATGCAACAGTAAAGCAACAGATCAATGTTGGACGTATTGTGGTTGTCATTGGATGTATATTGGCTGTGTTAATGGCTATTGCGTTGGATAATGTAAAAGGTAAAACGCTGTTCGATATTTTTCAATCGATACTTGGTTACCTCGCTCCGCCATTGGCAGTTACATTTTTATTGAGTGTATTCTGGAAACGCACAACCAAGTTGGCAGTGAATTTAATTTTATCAGTCGGCTCTGCATTCAGCTTGTTTGTTGGCATGCTTAATTTATGGATCTTACCACCCGATGCTGCAACGGGAGCAAATACATGGTGGCCGCATTATTTCCTTATCTCATTTTACATATTTGCTGTTTTGTTTGTAGCAGCCATCGTCATTTCATTGGTAGATAGAAGCAAAGTAACTGCTGCCATTGAAACAACGCCTTTACCAAAAACAGATAAGCAGGTAAAAATTTTATTTGCATTATTAGGACTAGCTATACTAACCCTCTACATCATTTTTAACGGACATTGATATGGAACATACAAAAGGAAGTTTAAAAAGTACGATCGCTGTATCGCTCACAAATTACCTGGATGCCGGTGCGATTGTGGCAGGTGCAAGCGGGTTGACGCTTTGGCAAAATTACCTTGGTCTTCACGAAGGACATCTCGGTTGGCTGAATGCTCTTAGTGCCAACGCCTTTGGTGCGGCTATCGGCGCCATTTTCGGCGGCTTCCTTGCCGACAAATACGGACGTAAAACCATTTATACATACAACATGCTTGTGTATATGCTGGGGATTGCCATCATCATGTTCACCGTTAATTTTCCCATGCTGTTGATTGGTTTTTTGGTCACAGGTATTTCTGTGGGAGTTGGTGTTCCTGCTTCATGGACTTATATTTCTGAAAACTCAGAAGTGGGTAATCGTGGAAAGAATATGGGTATTTCACAATTTGCGTGGGGTGTGGGCCCGATGATTATTTTATTGCTGGGAATGCTCCTTGCTCCCGGTAAAGCCGATGCTTCTGCCGGTGTTTTATTTGAATACGTGCAAAAGATCGCAACGCTCTTTATTGGTAACGATGCAAGTGTTGAAGCCATCAATGTATTCAGCAGCCGTATTATTTTCGGGTCTTTATTGGTTGTGGCTTTCATCGCATGGACTTTGCAAAGGAAACTCAATGAATCGAAAGATTGGGAAGAAGCAAAAAAATTGCAAACCAACGAAAAGCAACCCGGCGTTTTTGCATCGTTTGGTACGCTGTTTACAAATAAAGTAAATATCCGAACCATGCTTTTCCTTGCCGGCATTTACATTAGCTGGAATATGGTGGCTTCGGTAATGGGTTTCTTTCAGCAACATATTTATGAAACCGCAGGCGGTCTTTCAAACGGAGAGGCCAATATGATTACGGCAGTACAATGGATCGTCATTATTGCAGTAACCTATTTTGGCTTTGCCATGTTGGTTGATAAAGTGAATCAACGCTGGCTCTATGTTTTCGGTACATCAATAGGAATAGTGGCCTGGTGCATTCTTATTTTTATCGGCATAAAAAATCATGTTGCATTATGGACCTTCACCATGCTTTGGGGCATCCATGCAGGAATAAGCGTGCAGGCATTTTATGCGCTTTGGGCTTCGGAACTTTTTCCTGCCAAATACCGGGCCGCTGCTCAGGGTATTATGTTCTTTGCGGTTAGAAGCATTGCAGCGGTGTGGGGTTTTGGTTTTGTAAATATTTATGGCGAAAACGGTGAAGGTTTTTACACCGCAGCTTACGTTATGATCGGGCTGCTCATTTTTGCACTGATCGTAGGAACCATATGGACACCAAAAACGCAAGGCAAATCATTACAACAAATAACAAAAGAAAGATACGGAGAGGATATTTAGTTTAGTAAGTCAATATCTAAATAACCGAAGCAATTAACGTGAAGCAATGAACAACTCTTTTTTATCAAATACTTCTTCTGCAGCAACATGGATTTGGTATCCCGGCGATTTTGAAATTGTGCTGGCCAATAAAATGCAAAACCGTCGTACTGAACGTGGCACATTCTTTCCAGTGTTCTGGAAAATAGATAGCCATTATGTGCTCATGGATTTTCATAAAGTGTTTGATGTGCCCGCCGAAGAAACTGTTGATATTTATGTGGAAGGCGAATATAATGTAAAGCTTGATGGTAAAGCATTTGAAGGTAGTCCGAAACAAATTACAGTTCCTGCTGGTAAACACAAGATCAATATCAAAGTGTTTAACCAGGCAAATGTGCCTGCTATATATGTAAAAGGAAAAACAATCGTATCGGATGCCTCATGGCTTGTAACATTTGAAGATAAAGAATGGATTGATGAGACAGGTAAAGCGTCTGACGTCTCCGCTACTAAATGGCTCAATGCAGGAAGTTCGAATTTTAATTCACCAACGCAATTGCCTTCGCAATTTATGTTGCCCACAAAAAAGCAAGAGGCAGTATCTGTTACAAAAGGCAATCAATCAATTCTGGTTGATTTTGGAAAAGAAACTTTTGGATTTATTCAATTGCATGGCTTGAGTGGAAAAGGGAAATTGTCGGTTTATTATGGCGAGTCGGAAGAAGAAGCCTTATCTATGGAACTTTGTGAGACCTTGGATAGAGTTGATGTAAACAACGATGCTAAGGAAGATCAAACAATGAAGCTGTCGAAAGCTTATCGTTTTGTGAATGTGCAATACGATGAAGGCGTAACACTCGATTCCGTTTCAATGTTATATGAATATGCTGATGTAGAAGAACGTGGCAGCTTCACCTGTAACGATGAAGAGATCAATCGTATTTATGATGTATCAAAATATACGTTTGAATTAAATACAAGAGAATTTTTCATTGATGGTATCAAACGTGACCGTTGGATTTGGAGTGGTGATGCCTATCAAAGTTATTTGATGAACTACTATCTCTACTTCGACAACGAAACAGTAAAGCGAACAACCTATGCTTTACGTGGTAAAGATCCGGTAACAGGCCATATCAACACCATCATGGATTATACCTTTTACTGGTTCCTCGGTATTTATGATTATTATCTCTATACAGGCGATAAAAGTTTTATTGCACAGAACTACGATCGTATGAAAACGCTGATGGATTATGTGCTGGCAAGAAGAAATAAAGATGGGCTGATGGAATGGATGACCGGCGATTGGATATTTATTGATTGGGCTGAAGGCCTGAGCAAAAAAGGCGAAGTAAGTTTTGAACAGTTGTTACTTGCACGTAGTTTGGAAACGATGGCTCTGTGTGCCAACATCGCTAATGATAAAGATGGCGAAGCACAATACAACTCATTGGCAGCTGATATGCGAAATAAATTATTCAGCATTTACTGGAACGATACAAAGCAGGCACTGGTGCATAGTCGTGTTGATGGCAGGCAAACAGAAAACGTTACACGGTATGCCAACATGTTCTCCATCTTCTTCGATTATTTTAATGAGCAGCAGAAACAACAGGTGAAAACATCTGTATTGCTGAATGATCATATTCAAAAGATCACAACGCCTTACATGCGTTTCTACGAACTGGAAGCATTGTGTGCTTTAGGCGAACAGAATTATGTGTTGAAAGAAATGAAAGATTACTGGGGAGGCATGTTGAAACTTGGTGCAACCAGTTTCTGGGAAGAATACAATCCATCTAAATCAGGAGCGGAACATTATGCAATGTATGGACGAGAGTTTGGAAAAAGTTTGTGTCATGCATGGGGCGCAAGTCCGTTGTATCTGCTGGGTAAATATTATCTCGGCGTAAAACCAACAGCACCCGGCTATACAAAGTATGTTGTGGAGCCAAACCTTGGCGGTCTTGAATGGATGCAGGGTAAAGTGCCCACACCACAAGGTGAAATTGAATTGTATGTAAGTAAAGAGCAGGTAAAGATCAAGGGAGCAACAGGCGAAGGGGTTATAAAATTGAAAAGTAAAACACAACCTTCGGGTAATAATGTAACGGCAGTTTCAAAAGAAAATGAGTTGTATGAGATCAACGTTAAACCCGGTGTTGAATATGTTATTAACTATAAAGCACAGTAAGATGAAAAGAATCAGTGTTGCATTCGTTGTATCCATTTTGTTGCTGAATAATCTTTCAGCACAAACAAGTCTGGTCAATACACAAGGCAGCAGTTATGCAAAGCTTACCGGAGTAGGTATTAGCGATGTGCAGTGGACAAAAGGTTTCTGGGCCGAACGTTTTGCTGTTTGTCGTGATGCCATGTTGCCGCAGCTCTGGCAAACTTATACCAGCAAAGACATTTGTTATTCATTCCAGAACTTTCGAGTGGCTGCGGGTTTGGATACCGGCCGCTTTCGTGGTCCATCTTTTCATGATGGCGATTTTTACAAAACACTGGAAGCGGTGGCAGCGATGTATGCAAACACAAAAGATAAGAAGCTGGAAGCATGGATGGACGAAGCCATTGATGTAATTGGCAAAGCACAAAAGACAGATGGCTATATCTACACCAAGAATATCATCGAGCAAAAGAAATCAGGAAAAGAGAAGATGTTCGATGATCAGTTGAGTTTTGAAGCATACAATTTCGGTCACTTAATGACGGCGGCTAGTGTGCATTACCGTGCTACAGGTAAAACAAGCTTGCTCAACATTGCAAAGAAAGCGGCTGATTTCTTAATTGGATTTTATGCAACCGCCACACCGGAACTTGCACGCAATGCGATCTGTCCATCGCATTATATGGGATTGACTGAACTCTATCGCACAACAAACGAGAAAAAATATCTTGAGCTGGTGATTCATCTCATCAATATCCGTGGTACGGTTGAAGGAACAGATGACAACAGCGACCGTGCACCTTTCCGTGCAATGAATAAAGTGGTTGGTCATGCAGTACGTGCCAATTATTTGTTTGCAGGCGTGGCCGATGTATATGCCGAAACAGGGGATGCAACATTGATGAACACATTAAACAAAATGTGGAACAACGTTATCAACACCAAAATGTATGTAACGGGTGGCTGTGGTGCATTGTATGATGGTGTGAGTGTGGATGGTACTTCGTACAAACCGGATACGGTGCAGAAAGTACACCAGAGTTACGGAAGGGATTACCAATTGCCCAACTTCAGTGCACACAATGAAACCTGCGCTAACATCGGCAATGTATTATGGAACTGGCGCATGTTTTTATTAACAGGCGAAAGCAAATATGCAGATATTGTTGAGTTGGCTTTGTACAACAGTGTACTCAGTGGTGTAAGCATGGATGGTTCAAAATATTTCTATACTAATCCGTTGGCATCAACAGCAAACTATCCTTATCATCTGCGTTGGGAAGGTGGACGTATTCCATACATCAGCAAATCGAATTGCTGTCCGCCGAATGTGGTGCGTACCATTGCCGAGGTAAACAATTACATGTACAGCATTGGTGAAAAAGGTTTGTACATCAATATGTACAGTGGCAACACACTGGCAACGGAGTTGCACGATGGAACAAAGATTAAACTGGAGCAGACAACCAATTATCCATGGGATGGAAAAATTGTCATAACACTAAAGGAGGCAACTACTAATCCTGTAAATATTTTTTTAAGAATACCGGGATGGTGCAAGGGATATTCGCTCAGCATTAACGGTTCTTATCCGAAAGTAAGAGATACGGAGGGAGGATATGTAGTAGCCGGAAGAAAATGGCAAAAAGGCGATAAGATCGAATTGAATCTGAATATGCCCGTAACGCTCATTGAAAGCAATCCGTTGGTGGAAGAAACAAGAAATCAGGTAACGGTAAAGCGTGGGCCAATTGTTTATTGCCTGGAATCAAATGATCTGCCGCAACAAAACGTATTTGATGTAGTGATTCCGGCAACAATCAAACTGCAACCTGTGGCTATGAAACTAGCTGATGGTAATGTGATGGCGTTGACAGGCGAAGCAAGATTGCTTGAACAGAATCAATGGAACAATACATTGTACAAAGAAGTAAATACAAAACTCAAACCGGTACCGATTAAACTTATTCCGTATTACGCATGGGCCAACCGTGGTAAATCGGATATGACGGTTTGGTTGCCTTTAATGCGATAACATGGAACGGATAACAGCAACATATTATATCGAAACGCCGTATGCGCCGGATAAGGCTGCAGCAGTATTAGCAGGTGAGCAATCATCCGGAACATTTGTAGCAGTGCCCGGCGAAACAGAAGAATTGAAACAACGTTTTGCTGCAAGGGTTGAATCGGTGGAAGTATTGGAAACTGTGAATGAGCCTGCCATTCCCGGTGCAACAAGTAAAGACGGCAAGTATCATCGTGCCATTGTGAAAGTATCGTGGAGTATTGAAAACTTCGGTACCAATCTGCCGGTGATGGTTTCAACTTTGCAAGGAAACCTGTACGAGATTACACAGTTCACCGGATTGAAGCTGATGGATATTGAATTGCCTGCATCATTCGGCGAAAAATTTCAGGGGCCTGCATTTGGTATAGAAGGTTGCAGACAATTAACTGGTGTTGCAGATCGTCCGTTGATCGGTACCATCATCAAGCCATCTATTGGTTTATCGCCTGAGCAAACGGCTGCAATGGTAAAAACCTTGGCTGAAGCAGGAATCGATTTTGTAAAGGATGATGAATTGCTTTCTTCGTCGGGCAACTCCAGTTTCAATGATCGTGTTGATGCAGTAATGAAAGTGATCAATGCGCATGCAGATAAAACGGGAAAGAAAGTAATGTATGCGTTTAATCTCAGTGGTGAAGTGGATGAAATGCTGCAACGTTATGAAAAGATTGTGAAGAGTGGTGGTACCTGTGCCATGATCAGCATTAACAGTGTTGGATTAGCAGGAGCAAAAAAAATTATGGATCAGCGGCAACTGGCTGTTCATGCACATCGCAATGGCTGGGGTATGCTGACAAGACATCCGTTGCTTGGTATTGATTACAAAGCGTATCAAAAAATATGGCGACTCGCTGGTGCTGATCAAATGCATGTGAACGGTATTCAAAATAAATTCTGGGAGAGTGACGATAGTGTCGTGGCATCCATAGAAGCATGTTTGACAAAGATGTTCGATCATAAAACGGTGGTACCGGTTGTATCATCCGGTCAGTGGGGCGGACAGGCATTTGAAACATACCGCAGAACACAAACTGTTGATCTCTTATACATGGCCGGTGGTGGTATTATGGCGCACCCGATGGGTGCAGCTGCAGGTGTGGTGGCATTGCAACAGGCATGGCAAG
Source organism: uncultured Lacibacter sp. (assembly GCF_946479605.1). The sequence goes on along the minus strand of NZ_CAMLGT010000092.1, from coordinate 5,454 downwards.
CCGCAGTTGATGGATTGACATTGGAAGAAGCAGCGAAGCAATACAAAGAGTTTGCAGCAGCAGTTGAAAAATTCGGGAAGAAGTAGTGAGCAACAAACCAAACATATTACTTGCTTTTTACGGCGATGACTTCACCGGCAGCACCGATGCATTGGAGTTTATTACACGGGCCGGTGCAAAAGCCGTGCTGTTTATTGAACCGCCAACGGCAGAACAGTTGCAACAGTTTCCGCAGTTGGATGTAATTGGTGTGGCCGGTAAAACAAGAGCATTGTCACCTGTGCAAATGGAAGAAATTTTGATCCCTGCATTTGAACAGTTGAAAGCAAGCGGCGCAAAACAGGTGCATTACAAAGTATGCTCCACATTTGATTCATCGCCTGCAGTTGGAAGCATTGGTAAGGCAATTGATTGCGGAGCTGAAGTATTTCAGAATAAACTGATACCGGTGTTGGGCGGCGCACCATCGTTGGGGAGGTATTGTGTGTTCGGTAATTTGTTTGCAAGGTTGGGTATTGGCAGCAATGGAAACATTTATCGCCTGGATCGGCATCCATCGATGAGCAATCATCCTGTTACACCTGCTGATGAAAGTGATCTTCGTCTGCACATCGGTAAACAAACAGAAAAGAAAATCGGATTGATCGATATAAAACAGATTGAACAACCAATTGAACAATGGACGGCATCACTGAAAGATGAAGAAGTGGTATTGGTGGATGTGATGGATGAAACGCAGTTAGAAAAAATTGGAGAGTGGATGCAGGAATTGGATGATAAAACATTGTTCAGTGTAGGCGGTTCAGGTGTGGAAGCTGCATTGGGCAATTACTGGAATAAAACGGGATTGCTTCAACCTGTAACCCAATGGAAGCAAGCAGAGAAAGCAGCACCGTTGCTTGTTGTATCGGGCAGTTGTTCACCTGTTACGGCTGCACAGATCGAGTGGGCAAAGGCAAATGGTTTTGAAGAAGTGACCATTGATGCACAGAAAACAGCAGAGGAAGGAGCGGTTGATGCAACTATAGTTAATCAAGTGGCAGTATTACTGCAAAAGAAGAAACATGTAATTGTACATACAGGCAGTAAGCAAGCAGCAAATCTTTCATCGGAGAAATTGGGAACGGCACTAGGTACGATTGCCAAACATGCGGTGTTGCATTCAAATGTGAAACGTGTGGTGGTGGCCGGTGGCGATACAAGCAGTTATGCAGCAAGAGCCATGGGAATTGATGCAGTGGAAATGATTGCACCAATTGTAAGTGGAGCACCGTTGTGTAAAGCTTATTCGAAGAATGAAAAGATCAACGGACTGGAAGTGAATTTTAAAGGCGGACAGGTTGGTGGGGAAGATTATTTCGGATTGTTTTGAGTTGTGAATAGTGAATGGCGAATGATGACTGGCTCCGGGTTTCAACCCGGGGATATGGGGAATAGAAATACAGAGCGTACAAGTGAGTGACACAACAACAGCTAAACAGAAATACAAAAGTTGGTATCATAAAATAAAACGAGCATAAACAAGATGTCACAAAAAACATTAGGATTGGTTCATACATCGGCAACATTGGTGCCTGTGTTTGCAGAGTTGGTGAGTAAATATTTGCCGAATGTAAAAGTCTTCAACATTGTGGATGACAGTTTGATCAAGAACACCATTGCATGCGGTGAGTTAACAGCCTCCACAAGTAAACGAGTGGTGAACTATGCCGCATCGGCAGAAGAAGCAGGAGCAGATTATATTTTGTTCACTTGTTCATCCATCGGGCCTGCGGTTGAAACTGCAGCAACATTAACAGGTGTGCCTGTGTTGCGGGTAGATCAGCCAATGGCCGACAAAGCCGTTGCAATAGGGAAAAAAATCGGCGTGGTCGCAACACTGTCAACTACATTAAATCCAACAAGCGATTTGGTTAGAAGAAGAGCGTTGATTGCAGGAAAAGAAATTGAATTGAAAGCTGTGTTGTGCGAAGGAGCATTTGAAGCATTGATGAGTGGGGATGCAGCCACACACGACAAAAAAGTAGGTGATGCATTAAAGCAACTCGCCAACGAGGTAGATGTAATTGTATTGGCGCAGGCAAGCATGGCAAGAGTGGTGGACACATTAACCGATGCAGAAAAGAAAGTGCCGATACTGGCAAGCCCGCCAATTGCGATGGAATATTTAAAAACATTGCTCACAGATAACGCAGATTAACACAGATGTATTAGTCAGTGAAATCCGTGTAATCAGTGAGAAATAAAATGAAGAAATCTTTTTTATACATATCGCTTGTTTGCCTTTTGCTCGTTGTCGTTGGTGCGGCAATTGAGAATGCATCGTTGTACAAACCTTCGGCATTGATCGCTGCCATCAGTTTGGCAATCGGGCTTGGTTCGGTGCCATCGCTGAAAGGATATCAATACACCGCATGGATCATCAGTGCTGTTGCTGCGGGAATGCTGTTCCCGGAAGCATTTAAAAACTGGGGTGGCGTCAACCTGCGGGATAAAACATTGATCCTTGTCATCGTTCAATTGGTGATGTTTGGCATGGGTACACATATGAGCTTAAAAGATTTCAGCGGATTGGCATCAACAGGCAAAGGTGTATTGGTGGGTTTGTTCTGTCATTTCTCCATAATGCCGTTGATGGGTTTATTGCTGACAAAAGTTTTTCAGTTTGAACCGGAGATTGCAGCCGGTATTATTCTCATCGGTAGTTGCAGCAGTGGCCTGGCAAGTAATGTAATGGTGTATTTGGCAAAAGCGAATTTAGTGTTGAGTGTAATTGTAACAGCCATGGCAACTTTGGTAGCACCGCTGTTAACACCATTGCTAATGAAAACACTGGCCGGCACACTCATTGAAATAAAGTTTGTGGATATGATGATGGAGATCATCAAGATTGTACTGGTGCCGATCGGCGCTGCACTGTTACACGATTTTTTAAAACATGCAGGCACAACACAAAAAAAGAAAGTACACCTCATAGCTGCAGTTGCTGCTATCTGGATCGTTACAGTGGTATTGTTGCAAGGCAACATTGATAATAACGGTCTGTTGCAAAGCATACAGCTGTCGGCTTTTTTTGCAGGAGCAGTGATTGCAGGTGTTCTTTATCATTGGTTGTGGGTGAAGTTTCCAAAGCTCGACAGTATCATGCCCTTGATCTCGATGTTTGGGATTATTTATTTTACAACGGTAACCACCGCTGCAGGAAGAGAAAATTTGATGAAGGTTGGATTGTTATTGTTTATTGCATCGGTTATTCATAATGCAGCCGGTTACTTCTTTGGTTACTGGCTCAGTCGTTTGTTTGGGATGGATAAAAATTCAAGTCGCACCATTGCGTTTGAAGTTGGTTTGCAAAACGGCGGCATGGCAAGCGGTATTGCAGGCAGCATGGGTAAGTTGGGAACGGTTGGTTTGGCAGCTGCGGTGTTTAGTCCGTGGATGAACATCAGCGGTAGTTTGCTGGCGAATTACTGGAGAAAAAGACCTGTTGATAATAAAGAAAAGTAAAATGAAAGAAGAAAAGAAGAATAGAACCACAAAGACACAAAGACACGAAGATGCACAAAGAAAATTCTTCGTGTTCCTTAGTGTACTTAGTGCCTTCGTGGTTCAACCTGTATTTGCGCAGTTGGTTGATAAAACACCGGCAGCAGTTCCGGTAGCGCCATCCATCTTTAACCGTGAACCGTATGAAGATCCGTATGTGAGCGGCATCAACAGGGATCAATCAAGAGTAACAGCTTATTCATTTGCGACTGTTGCAGATGCATTGAAGGACGACAGAACTAAAAGTGGACGTTATCTTTCATTAAACGGCGATTGGGATTTTTCATTCTCATTAAAGCCTGCTGATGCACCCAAAGATTTTTATAAAAACAAAGTAAGTGGTTGGAAGAAGATCATTGTTCCATCGAGTTGGGAAATGCAGGGTTACGATAAACCGATTTACAAAAGTGCTGTGTATCCTTTTCGTCCGGTAAATCCGCCGCATGTGCCGCAGGATTATAACGGTGTTGGTTGTTATCAAAAAACATTTACCGTTCCTGTCAATTGGAAGAACATGAATATCACGCTGCATTTTGGAGGTGTGAGTTCAGCGTATAAATTATGGATCAACGGAAAGTTTGCCGGTTATGCTGAAGATAGTTTTCTGCCAAGTGAATTTAACATTACTCCTTACTTACAGGATGGAGAAAACATCATTTCTGTTTGGGTGATACGCTGGAGTGATGGCAGTTTTTTAGAAGACCAGGATCAATGGCGCATGAGTGGTATTCATCGTGAAGTGTATTTGCATGCAGAACCCAAGCTTCGTATTGCAGATTTCTTTTACCAAACAAAATTGGATAAAGATTATAAAGATGCATTGCTGAGTATCCGTCCACGCATCGAAAATTTATCTGGTGGAGATATGCCCGGTTATGTGTTGAAGGCGCAGGTATACGATGCCAACAATCAGCCAGTTTTACAACAACCGCTTTCGAAAAAAACGGATGAGATCATCAATGAAATTCATCCACGGTTAGATCGTGTAAAATTTGGACTGATGGAAGCAACTATCAGCAATCCCAAAAAGTGGAGCCCCGAAGAACCGAATTTATACAAGCTGGTATTGACATTAGAAGACAGTACCGGTAAAGTACTCGAAGTAAAAACATGCAGGCTTGGTTTCCGTTCCATTGAATTTCGCAAGAGCGACAGCAAATTACTCATCAACGGAAAACTCACTTACTTGTATGGCGTTAATCGTCCCGATCATCATCCCACAAGAGGGAAGGCATTAACAAGAGAAGATATTTTACAGGATATTAAAACAATCAAACAATTCAATTTTAATTGTGTTCGTCTCAGTCATTATCCAAGCGATCCATATTTGTTAGACCTGTGTGATGAGTTCGGCATAATGGTCATTGATGAAGCAAATCTGGAAACGCATGGTTTGGGTGGAAAGCTGAGTCATGATGCGGCATGGGCAGGTGCTTATGTGGAGCGTATCAGTCGTATGGCTTTGCGTGATAAAAATCATCCGAGCATTATCATGTGGAGTTTGGGTAACGAAGCAGGTAGTGGACCCAATCATGCAGCGATGGCCGCATGGATCAAAGACTTTGATATGACGAGACCTTTGCATTACGAACCCGCAATGGGCAGTCCGAAAGAAGAAGGATATATTGATCCGAGTGATAGCCGTTATTTAAAAAGCAATGATCATTCGCATCGCATTCAGAATCCATTGGATCAATATTATGTAGATGTGATCAGCAGAATGTATCCATCTGATTACACTGCACCTTTATTAGTGAATCAAAACAACGGCGATCATCGTCCCATTTTCTTTTGTGAGTATGCACATGCCATGGGCAACAGTGCAGGTAACTTGAAAGATTTTTGGGATCAGTGGCGCAGTTTGCCGAGAGTGATCGGTGGTTGCATTTGGGAATTTAAAGACCAGGG
>NZ_CAMLGT010000091.1 GCF_946479605.1 uncultured Lacibacter sp. | reverse complement strand
TTCCACAATTGAAGCAAGTGTATGCACCTGTTCAGCCGTTAAACCAAGTGCTGCTGCTTTTTGCTTTCGCTCCGCCGTCCAGAACTTCTTGCGTTGCTCATTCAGCTTACGGAAGATCTTCTGCGGTTCAGAATTCCAAAGCAGGGAATAGGTATTGGGAAATACAGCAGTCATTACAGTGTTGGTATCAAGTTCAAACTGTTTTAATGAATCGTTGCTCAGCAGGAAATGAAGCATCATGGCAGAATCGGTTTCAAACTTACGGCCTACCAGTGCTGCAAAATCTTTTCGTGTACGCAACTTGGTGATAGTGAGATTTACAGGAGACTGTGTACCATTACGCAGCTTGCGCACCAATGTTAACAGCGATGAACCTTTTGCAATTTCATAACGCCCGGGGCGCAGTTTGTTCCATACATCCAGTCGTGTTGCCAGCCAGTTAAAAACGCCAGGGCTTTTGAGGAAACCTGAGTCATGCAATGTTTGCATCAAAGCTTTCTCATTTGCAGCACCGGTATGGATATAAAGGAATTTTTTAGAATCGCTGAAAGTAGTGGCGCTACCCACAACTTTCCATCCAAAGAATAAGGCGGTCAATAAAAGAACAAGCAAACTATAGCCAATGAACTTTTTCATTTTAGAGATATGGTTTTATTCAACAGAATTGGTTTTACTGAAATTATTATGCCACAACCTGTTTCAAAATAAAACAAAAAACCCCGACGCTTGGTCGGGGTTTCAAAAATTATTTTAAGCAATTACTTTGCCGGTGCAGGCGCAGGAACTGAAGGGGTAGTTGTTTGAGCAGGTGCTGATTGAACCGGAGCACCAGTTGCTTTCTCTAAGTTACCAGAACCTGAAGAAGCAGTGCTGCTGGAAATAAAGAGAGAAGAAACGAGACAAAGGATACCGATGATTGCTGCAAACAACCAAGTACCTTTTTCAAGTACATCAGTTGTTTGTTTAACACCCATAAACTGGTTGCTGAAACCGGCAACAGAACCACTAAGGCCACCACCTTTTGGGTTTTGTACCAACACCACAAATCCTAATAATGCACTGGCCAGAATTACCAGTATAATGAATAACCAAGTCATTTTTTATTTTTTTAGTTCTTGAATGCGGGAGGCAAAATAAACGCTTTTTTCGGGATGCAACAAACTTAATTTGCTGTACAAATCAATGGCTTGTGCATTTTTACCCTGTTTGGCCAGCACTTCGGCCATGGTTTCGGTGATCACATCGGTCTGTTCGTTGCTTTTTGTGGCCTTAGACACCACTTTTTCCTCTTCCTGTGAGTCGAGCTGCTTTTTCTCTTCTACATAGATCTTTTTCATAGACCGCAACCATTGGGTAAAGCTTTTTACCTGCTTACCCAGTTCATCCGTATCCAGTTTTTCTTCACGGAGTTTGATGCCCTGCGAAGCAAAATAATCGACCGTATGGAATGGCTCGAATGTAAACAAAGGCTGATTATCTGTAACCGCCGGCTCTTCTTTTTTTATTAATTCTTCTTTTGCCATATCTGCACTGATTATTGCATCAGCAGTCAGTTCGGTATCGGTTTTTTCTACAAAATCGGCAAGCTCACGTTCGGCATCTGCCTCAATCATGATCTCAGCCTGCATTTCAGTTTCAGCATCCTTTATCTGTTGTTCAGCTTCGTATTCCGCTTCTGCCTGCAGGAGCACAGCAGCATCCAGTGCCGCATCTGTAACTACTGTTCCTTCCTGTTCATCACGAATATCTTCTGCTTCTATAATTGCTTCTGCATCTAATGACGCTTCCAGCTCATCTGATTCTCCAGATATTTCAACCTTCTGCTGCCAAGCTTCAACTACATCCTGTTCTGGTTGTATTGTAACATCCGAAAATTGTTTTAGCAAAGAATTACCTAACAATTGCCTGTTGAAATACAACATCGCCTTTTCAGCCTGCTTTTCAAAAACAACTCCATCCTGTTTCTTCTTTGCAGCAAGCAATAACTGTGCTACACCAAACCAAGGGTATTGATACACCATCGTTTCCAGTTCTGTTGCATCAGTTTCTTTCAGCAAAGATGGTTGCTGCAGCAATCGGTGAAAAACATCTGCATTCATCATTGGGGCAAGGTAAAAGAAAATATTACCAGTTGGAGAAAATGCGGTTAAAAATTTCGTCGGTCATATTCTGAACAATCTGATCGGTAAGCGAAGCTTCTGCCTGGCTTAACGGAACATTAGCAGAGAAATCGAAGTTGCGTGTAAGATCTGCTTCAAAATTCTTTTTATCGTCTAACCTGTTTTTGAAAATAAGATGCACAGTTACATTTAAACGGTTTGATGCAGCCTGTTGATTGGAAATACCCGATGTGGTAACATAGTAATCTGTGATCTGCCCGCTTATGTCGTAATGCGCATCATCACTATTGGTTTGTGATAACCGTGTTTGGTTTACGATCTTTTGACGAAGCTTATCGGTTAACCGCTGGCTCAATTGCGGGTTAATGATCTTTGCCCTGTTTTCAATATAATTGACCTTTACCGTTTTTACTTCAGGCGGAATAGAAACATCTTTGAATGAGTAGCAAGCTGAGAGGAAGAATGAGGTAAGAAGTACGAGGTACGAAACCGCTGTCAACTTATAAAGCTTTACAAGTTGCGGACGTTCGTACTTTGTACTTTGTACTTTGTGCTTTGGATTTTTATCAGAGTTCTTCAATATCATACTCCTTCAGTTTTCTGTACAGTGTGCGCTCACTGATGCCAAGATCAAGTGCTGCATCACGACGTTTACTTTTATGTTTTTTCAGTGCCTTAATGATGAGTTCTTTTTCTTTATCCATGATATTAAGACTTTCTTCCACTTCCACATGATCATGTATATCGCCGTTTCCGCCTATAATAACCGGTTGTGCCTGGTGTGTTGATCCAATAACGGGCTGTGTTACTTCCATTGGCTTATGTTCGGGCATCAAAGCATCATTAAAGAAATTGCCCGGCATTTGTACCGAAGCACCTCCATGCTGCAAGACTTCCAAAAACATTTTCTTCAGCTCTGTTACATCACGCTTCATATCAAAAAAGAGCTTGTATAATATCTCACGCTCATTGGCAAACTCATTGGCACTTCCTGCAGGTGCAGGTTGATGTGCAAGAACAGGTAAACGGTTTCCGCTTTGCTCAGGTAAAAAACCGGTTAACTCTCTTCCTGTTACCTGTTTGTTTGTTGAAAGAACTGAAATCTGCTCTGCAATATTCTTCAATTCCCGCACATTACCGGGAAACGGATAGCTGATTAACAGATTTTTCGCATCATCTTCCAACTGTACAGGTGTGGTTTTATAGCGTTCTGCAAAGTCAACAGCAAACTTGCGGAACAGAAGAGGGATATCTTCTTTACGATCACGCAAAGCTGGTACACGAATGGGTACTGTATTCAAACGATAATAAAGATCTTCCCTGAATTTGTTTGTCTGTGTATATTCTATTAGTTCTTTGTTGGTTGCTGCAATTACACGCACATCTGTCTTTTGCACCTTTGAAGACCCTACACGGATAAACTCGCCGGTTTCCAACACACGCAGCAAACGAGCCTGTGTACCAAGCGGCATTTCACCAATTTCATCAAGAAAAATTGTACCGCCGTTTACGGTTTCAAAATAACCTTTACGGGCCTCTACAGCACCGGTGAACGATCCTTTTTCATGACCAAATAATTCCGAATCAATTGTTCCTTCGGGTATAGCACCACAGTTAACTGCAATGAAGGGATTGTGTTTACGTGCCGATAGGGAATGAATGATCTGCGAAAACACTTCTTTACCCACACCACTTTCACCATTGATCAATACCGTTAAATCCGTAGCACTCACCTGCACCGCCACATTCAACGCATGGTTGAGGGCGGGGGAGTTGCCAATAATGCCAAACCTGTTCTTTATTGTTTGAAGATCCATTCTGTTTATTTTTCAATTACACCAAGTAATGTTCCTTTGGTGCAGTCGGTTACTGTAACATTTACATAATCACCTTTCTTCAACTCATAATTTTCTTTCGCAAATACAATCACTTTGTTTTGTGAGTTGCGGCCCATCCATGCATTCGCATCTTTCTTGCTTTCGCCTTCAATCAACACTTTGTATGTTTTACCAACATCACGTTTGTTGCTTTCAAGCGAGAGCCAATATTGCTTATCAACAATTTCCTGCAATCGACGTTTCTTCACCTCTTCCGGTACGTCATCTTTATAACGGCGTGCAGCCAATGTTCCGGGACGCTCACTGTAGAAGAACATATAACTGTAATCGTACTGGCTGTAATCCATAATACTCAACGTATCCTGGTGTTCTTCTTCTGTTTCGCTGCAGAAACCTGCAATGATATCGGAACTGATGCCGCAATCGGGAAGAATTTCCTTAATGCGATCAACCTTTTTCATATACCATTCACGTGTGTAGGTTCTGTTCATCAACTGTAAAATGCGGGTGTTACCACTTTGTACCGGCAGATGAATGTATTTACAGATGTTCTCGTATTTCGCCATGGTGTGCAATACTTCATCGGTAATATCTTTCGGGTGAGAAGTAGAAAAACGCACACGCAGATCGGGAGAAATCAACGCCACTCGTTCCATAAGCATGGCGAATGAAACGGTTTCATTACTTTTTTCATCCACAAAATAATAGCTGTCCACATTCTGACCGAGCAAGGTCACTTCACGGAAACCACGATCGAACAGATCCTGTGCTTCCGCAACAATTGATTTTGCATCACGGCTGCGTTCACGCCCACGGGTAAACGGCACCACGCAAAAGCTGCACATGTTGTTACAGCCACGCATGATGGAGATAAACGCACTCACACCATTACTTTCCAAACGCACCGGTGAAATATCGGCATAGGTTTCATCACGGCTCAACAATACATTCACCGACTTTTGTCCACCTTCTGCTTCTTCAATAAGGCCAGGCAGTGTGCGGTAAGCATCAGGGCCAACCACCATATCCACCAGCTTTTCTTCTTCCAGTAGATTTGCTTTTAATCGCTCAGCCATACAACCCAATACCCCCACCAGCATACCGGGCTTGCGCATTTTGGCTTTGCGGAATTCCGTTAACCGTTTGCGGATGGTTTGCTCCGCTTTTTCCCGGATGGAGCAGGTGTTGAGCAGAACCAGGTCAGCTTCTTCTGTGTCACGTGTGGCACCATAGCCTGCACTGTTGAGGATGCTGGCTACAATTTCGCTGTCGCTGAAATTCATCTGGCAACCATAGCTCTCGATGTAAAACTTCTTTTTGTATTGATTAGGGTCGTTGGCAAAAGGCGCATAGGCTTCGCCTTGGCGGCTTTCGTCGTGTACCTTATTATCAGTCATCAAATCCATCATATTCATTCGCAAATTGAGCAGGCAAAGGTAGTGAAAGAAAGGCGATTTGGTGACAGATTGGCAGCAAAAGATACCGCTGGTGGAATAAACGGCTTGTCGTCTAACCCGTAAAATTAACTTTACCAAAAAACAGAACCCATTGCAAAACAGATCCTTTCTTGCTTTACTGCTATTTTTCATCTTGAGTTTTACCCAATCTGCTGCCCAACAACTCAAAAAAGACGGGATCATTATCGGCACGCTTATCGACACAAGTAACCAGAAGGCCATTATGGGTGCAACTGTTGCCGCCATTCAACTGGCCGATACCAGCAAACAAACTTTTTTCCTTACCGATAAGAACGGAGGTTTTACTCTCAGTAACCTCGCACTTGGTTATTACAGGATACGCATCAGTGCAGTTGGTTACCGAACATTGACCATCGACAGCATTCATCTGCGAGCAGACCGTGCCGATTTTAACCTCAATGATATACCGCTCAGCAACGAATCGGTTGAGTTGGGTGAAGTGATCATATTTGTGGAGAAACCATTGATCGAATCAAAAGAAGGGAACATCACGTTTAATGTGGGAGAAAGCGCATTGAGCAATGGAAGTAATGCTACTGAACTTCTGAAACAAACACCATTGGTTACTACCGATGCTGATGGAAAAATAGCTGTGCGTGGAAAAGAACCAAAGATCCTGATTGATGATAAACCTGTGGAATTAAATGCACAACAACTGCAAGACCTTTTGGAAAGTATGCCCGGCAGCATGATCGAAAAAATTGAAGTATTGACCAACCCGCCGCCGCAATATGCAAATGAACAAGGTGGTGTGATCAATATTGTTACAAAAAAAGGAAGGGTAGGCTTTGGTGCAAGGATCAATTTATACGCCGGTTCAAGAGGACAAACAGGTGTAACCACTAACTTCAACTACCGCAAACAAGGTTTTGCTGTGAATCTGAACATGGGAGTGGGGTATAACGAATTTCAATCGGAAGGTTACAGTTACCGCACCAATATTTATAAAGATTCATCAAACAAGCTCAATACAAATAGCAATTCTGCCAACAGAGGTATTCGTCCAAATTTCAGGTTAAACGTAGATTATGAACTGGATAAAAAGAACAGCTTCAATTTTGTTGCACAATATAACCAGGCCAATACCAATAACCGGGCTTTTAACCGCTACACCAATCTCAACAGGTTTGATGAAATATCAAGACTGAGTGAACGTACCATTGCATCGGAAGCAGCCAGCAGAAACCCTTCAATTAATTTTACCTATACGCATAAAGGCAAACGCCCCGGTGAATCAATCCGTATTGTTTCAGCATTAAATTTTGGCTGGAGTAAAAGTGTACGCAATTATTTCCAGGAGTTTCTAAATCCTGATTTTACACCAAAAGGAGTAGATAGTACACAACGGCAAACAAATAACAATAACACCAACGGTTATAGCATAAACATGATCTACAACCGGCCCTTCAGCAATAAAAAAACATCGCTGTCGGCCGGTCTTGCTTACTACCGCACAAACAGTCATGTGGTGCTCAATACTGAGTTTATGAAAAAACCGGAGAATGTTTTCCTGGTGTCTGATCTGCTGAGTAACAATTTCATGTTTCACCAGGACATCATGAGTGCACGCCTGTCGATGAAACATATTTTTAAGCCGGGCTTTTCAATAACAGCAGGTACTGCAGTTGAGCAAACCAATTTTCTTTTTGAATTATTCAGAGACAATAAAACAGAATACAACCGTTACATTAACCTGCTGCCGTTTGCTAACATTAACCGTAGCTGGCAGAACGGTACAAATCTTACTGCAGCTTATCGCCGCACCATACGTCGACCTGGCATTGGGGAATTGAATCCTGCCATTGATTACGGCGACCCGTACAATGTTCGTTTTGGCAATCCTGATCTGTTGCCATCACAATCGCACACATTTGATTTAGTGGCAGGAAAAACAAAAAGTAAATACTTCGCCAACATCAGTGTTGGTTATAATCTTGTAGAAGATGTATTTAACCAGATAAGAACATTGCAGGGCGATGGAAAAACAATTGTAACATGGGATAATGTAAGTAACAGGCAGGAATTTGAAACAAGCACATGGGCGGGGCTTACCATCAGCCGTAAACTACGGTCTAATTTCAGTGCCAGTTATATCTACAACAAGTATGGTACGTTTGATAAAGAAGTGCGTAAGTTCCGTGATGGAGGATCGTTTACATCAAACTTCAGCACCAACTATAATCCAAATGACCTGTGGACATTTACAGGAGCATTTTCATTCAACCGTTTTGCCAATCCGCAGGGAACTGTACGCAGCAACATTTCCATGAACATGGGTGTGCAGCGTAAACTGTTTAAAAAGAAAATCATTGTTTCCCTTAATGCAACGGACCCATTTGTGCAGCAACAAAACAGGGTGTTTACTTATGGCCCGAATTTTAATCTTGAAAGTTACAGCCGTACACAAACAAGAAACTACCGTGTAACCCTCAGTTACAACTTCAATAAAACAACAACAGTTAAACGTAAAACAGCAGATGTGCTTAATTCCATTAAAAAGTAAGTTACTTCAGTTGTTCAGCTAAATACCTGTGCTAATGAAATAAAGAAACATGTAAGCTATTACTACTGCTTCTGCAGAAACAGTAGTAATAGCTGGTGTTGAAATGTTTACTTGCGTACAAAACGCATCACAGCCACATCATCGATAAGAAAAGTCAATGTACTGTCGCTGCTCAAAGCATATTTGTTTACTTTCAGCAACATGCCTGTAAATGTTTTTTCACCATCGCCTGCACAAGCCATCATTGTTGATACCGGATGTTCGAAGTTGATGGAATTGCCATTCATTTTGTATTTGCTGCTGAAACCATTACAGCTGGTATTACCGCTGATGATTCCCAAACCTAATTCAAAACGAATAGAGGGTTTCTTTTGAGGATACAAACCATCAAATGCAATGCGTGGGCCTGAAATATAATTCAATTCCCAGTTACCTTCCAGCTTTTCAGCTGTTGCATCAACTGCAGTAAACGTTGCCACTTCCTTATCATCTTTATAAAATTTCAACACACCGTTTTCTACCAACCATCGGTTTGTTTCAGCCAGCACAGGAAGGAATATACTTTCTGTTTTATCGTTTGCACACGCCATTTTTGAAACTGCCAACGGTGAAAATCTGATCTCGTTATTACCATTGATCGTAAAAGAACCACTTAACCGGTTGCAACCTGTAAAACCCGCAACTGTATTTACCTGGCCGGGGGTGAAGGCGAGATAAGCTGTTCGTCCGGTTTCGGTACGCACTTCTTTTTGATGCACTGAAGACAAATACCAACGGTGCATGTACAGCTCTTCACTGTTGCCCGTAACAATAGGATTTGTATTATTTTCAATGACTGCCACTCCATTTGTTTTGTCTGCTGCTGTTGTTTTACTGGTTTTGCACGAAAATGCCTGTAACAATAAAAAGAGAATACCTAATCCGATAAAAATCTGTTTCATAATCAATATTTCATTCCTGATGATGCAGGAGATTACATTACATAATGAGAAAGTCTATAGTTTTAGTTTTTGCATTTTATTAGCATAAGTTTTAAGCCTTTGCTATAGTCAGGAACCACCCCAGCTTTGAACTGCATTTTACCATCTGCTTCTTCCATGGCAGCATAACCTTCCACCAGTTCGCTGTCGCTTTTCAAAAAGGTTATTTCTCTAACAGATTCTTTTCCTTCCGAAATAAATTTATAGTCTGCAAGAATTGTGTCGTTTTGTATAACACCTTTAAATGTACCGATGTTCTTATCTTTTCCGGTAAGCTGGTATACAAGATCACCGCTCACCATATCATCGGGACCAACTACTAACTCCAGTTCCACAACGCCTGCCTCGTTGTTCAATTCATAACAATAGTGAGCCGGTTCATCTGCATCAGGGGGTGTTTCTGCAGTTGTTTCCTGCTGTTTATCTGTTTGTTCAGTTGAGTTGCTGCATGCAAACAAAAAGAAGATGAGGAGAATAAGTGCTGTTGCGAGGAGCTGTTGTGAATATCTCATATTGAAAGGCGTTGGTGTTTTGTACAGATAATATTACAATTATTACAGGTAATTATTTATTATTTTTCTATCATCTTACACTGCAACAAACCCGCATCTGTGATGCGGGTTTGCGTAGTTCAGGAAAATAAACAGGAGCGTTTACAGTGCTTTTTCTTTTCTGTTTTTTGCTCGGTTTGCTTTTCTGAACTGTTTGTTCTTCGGTTGATGTTGGCGATAGCTACCAGTGCCACAAATGCCAGCAGCAACGTAATGATAACTGCTTTTTTCATAACCAAAGTTTTTGTTCTTATAAGTTACAAAAGCTTTTTCAAGACTATAACTGTTTTTTGCTGAGCGGTGACAGAAGTTCTGAAAGCTACATTGTAATTTTAATGCACAATTTGAACTATGACAGACGGAAATATGAATTTTCACACCCGTAAATGGGTGAAGCCCGAAGACCTGAACCCCAATCATACTTTATTTGGAGGTCGTTTGTTGCAATGGATTGATGAGGAAGCTGCACTTTATGCAATCATTCAGCTGGAAAATCCGCATGTAGTAACAAAGTTCATCTCTGAGATCAACTTTATATCAGCACCAAAGCAAGGTGATATTATTGAGATCGGCATTGTTGCCACAAATTTTGGCAATACATCGCTCACAATGCGTTGCGAAGTAAGAAATAAGCTTACACGTGAGCCTATTCTGAGTATTGAAAAAATTGTGTTTGTTAATGTTGATGAAACGGGGATACCTGTGCCGCATAACAAAACCGAGATCACTTACGTAAAAGACAGACTGTAAGAAAAACCGGCAATGAGCAATTGACAATAAGCATGAAGAACAGAATTAATGTTTTGCCTGTTGACAATTGCCCATTGCCAATTCACTATTCATCATCATCTTCTTCATAAAAAGCATCCTGGTTGTAATAGAGTTTTTCCCAGGCAGCTACAGCCTGATCATCGAGACATTCAATAATATCCAGAATCAGGTCAGCCTTCTTTCGCCAAACAATTTCTTCGCCATCGGAAAATGTGGAAATACAAAGGGCATGGTCTGTTTTAAAATGCACTTTGATCATTTGAAGTGCATCTTCTTCTTTTTCCTGAATGAGGTAGTTGCAACCGGCTTCCAGCAAGTCATACGTGTACATAACTTCACAAATTTTAAACATCAACAATCTAGTTCCAGCGAATTTTAATGGGTGTAGTTGGAGTTGGAATCGGGTTGTAGAGTACTGGGTTAGTGTGTTGAAACAAATGTAACATCATTTCCCCGATTTGGAGAAAGAGAATACCTCTGCAAAAGTCATTTTACAAAAAATTAATCAGGCTTATTGAAAACCAGCAGCTTACAGTTTAGTCTAATTCAACTACTGCTATTTTCTTCCCTTCGAAGTTGATTTGCAGGATCTTAATGGTCCTTACCGGCTGGCCCCCTTGAATGGCAGGCTCCCACAGATATTGATCCATCCAGGCTTTCAGTAGAGCAAAGTCGGGGCGTACATTGCTGTTAGGACGCACTTCGTAGGTACAAGGTCTGCCGTCCTTTTCAATCAGTATGCTGAGGGTTATTTTTCCACCCGCTTTTTTTTGGATGTATTGCTCAAAGAATTTTTCGATATGTGCTTCCAGAGATGGCTTTTTGCTTTTCCATTTGGCAGATTGCTGTACACGTATGTGCACATCATCTAAAGGATTTATGCCGAATTGTACACAGCTGTCGAGTTTGTAAACTTCCTGCTGTTGTTGGGCAACAGCAGATAATACGGAGAGGAGGAGGATAAAGGATAACAATGTTTTCATGTAGTAAATATAAACAACAAAGCTAAAAGCCGGAAGCTTTTAGCTTTGAACAACTAACTCCTGTTACCGCTGAAACAGAATACCGGAATTGCTGTATAAAAAATGAAATTATTCTTCGTGTTTACGGTTGAGTACCCAAATGAGGAAAGCACCCAAAAACAGAAATATACCTACACCGCCAAATAACAATGCAGTCAGCACTTTCTGAGCACCTGTTGACAGAACCATTGATAATGCAACAACTAAGAAAACGATATAAATGGTTAGAAGGGTATAAATCTTTTTATCCATGGTAGTGATTTTTGATGTTGCGAAATTGAGAAATAATCAGTTACAGGCCAAAAATTATTCACAGGGTTGTGAACAAATAAGAGAATGGGATGGGAGATCGGTTTTGTTATATTTGCCCGTTCCGGTGAAGAAGGAAGTAAGAGGTGCGAAGTAAGAGGTACGATAGTGAGCGGTTGCCGAGTATTGTACCACTGTAAAAGAGTGCGACGCCAATGCAGTTGATAGCATTTCTGCTGCCGGTAACAAAAAACTAAGAACTGAAAACTATAAACATCTCAATGGCTGAAGAAAAAAAGAATTTGTTTGATTACGACGAGAGCTCCATTAAAACCCTCGACTGGCAGGAACATATTCGTCTGCGCCCGGGTATGTACATTGGTAAACTGGGTGATGGCAGCAGTGCCGATGATGGTATTTATGTATTACTGAAAGAGGTGCTGGACAACTGTATTGACGAACACACGATGGGTTACGGTAAATCGGTGGATGTGACCATTGAAAAAGGAACGGTTACCATTCGTGACTATGGCCGTGGTATTCCGCTGGGTAAAGTGGTGGATGTAGTAAGCAAAATCAACACCGGTGCCAAGTACGACAGCAAAGTGTTTCAGAAATCGGTTGGTTTGAATGGTGTGGGTACAAAGGCCGTAAACGCTTTGAGCAGTTATTTCAAAGTAACAGCCTACCGTGACGGGAAAATGAAGACTGCCGAATTTGAAAAAGGCATTCTCAAGAAAGAACACAAAGAAGAAAAAACAGCAGAAAGCAACGGAACGGAAGTAACGTTTATTCCCGATGATTCTGTGTTTAAAAACTATCACTACATCCATGAGTACATGGATAACCAGTTCTGGAATTATTGTTACCTCAACGCAGGATTGGTCATCAACTTCAACGGAAAGAAATACGTTTCTAAAAATGGTTTGCTCGATCTGTTGCAACGCAAAACCAACGAAGATGAATTGCGTTATCCCATCATTCATTTAAAAGGTGAGGATATTGAAGTTGCCATTACCCACGAAAATCAATACGGCGAAGAATATTACTCGTTTGTAAACGGACAGTTTACTACACAGGGTGGTACGCACCTCGCAGCTTTCCGTGAGGGCTTTGTAAAAACCATCCGTGATTTTTATAAGAAGGATTATGATGCGGCTGATATACGTGGCAGTATTTGTGCAGCCGTAAGTGTGCGTGTACAGGAGCCTGTATTTGAAAGTCAGACTAAAACCAAACTCGGTTCAAGTGTGGTGTATGAAGGCGGCCCAACGATGAAGAATTTTGTGGGTGAATTTCTTGCACGTGATCTGGATTTGTTCCTGCATAAAAACCCATCGGTTGCCGAAGCGTTGAAAAAACGTATTGAGCAAAATGAAAAAGAAAGGAAAGAATTAGCCGGTATTAAAAAGCTGGCGAACGAGCGGGCAAAAAAAGCCAATCTTCATAATAAGAAATTAAGAGACTGCCGCTTTCATTACAACGATGAAGCAACAGGCAAAG
>NZ_CAMLGT010000090.1 GCF_946479605.1 uncultured Lacibacter sp. | reverse complement strand
GCACAGGGTTCACAAAGAACTATTCTATTTTCTTTGCGCACCTGGTGTTTGTTGTGGGATTTTTTTTGTTCACTGATTTCACTGATGGGCACAAACATTACTCCGATGTTTTTCCCACGAAGGCACTAAGGACACAAAGGCTTAGCGTTGTAATTATTTCACTTATTCTTTGTGGGATTATTTTTTAGGCCTGTAACAGCAAGAGAGTTGTATAACAAAGAGGGCCGGTAAGAATACCAGCCCGTTAATCAACATGAGAAAAAATGTACTTATTCTTTCTCAAAGTCAGCTTTTGCACTTGTGTGCCGAAGTTGTCTTTGAGAGGGGTTTATTGTGCACGCTGCCTTTCTTCTTCTGATGCTGTTGTTCGTTTGCGTGCCTGTGCCACTTTGTTATTGCCAAAACGATAGGTGAAAGAAAGATTGGCCACTCTCGTTTCACGGTATGCCCGCCATATTTCAACATAGTTGTTGTAGGTGATGGTTGCTCTTGGTAAGTTGGTCCAGAAAATATCGGTGATGTTAAAGCGCACCTGTCCTTTTCCTTTCCAGATGCTTTTCTGTACACCGGCGCCAATACCCCATTGCGGACGCATCACCATAAATCCATACTGGCCACCGGAGTTGTAGTTACCAAACAATTCACTGGTCCATCCTTTTCCGAATGTAAAAGTATTGTTGGTACTCACGTTCACAACGGCTTTACCATTATTTAATGTGGTGCCTGCAAGGTTGCCATTGAAATGATTGTAAAACACGTTGAGGTTGTTCATCATGTTCCACCATTTATTTATACGGATGGGCGCTGCCACTGTTAATCCATAATAATCAGATGAGGTCAGGTTTACAGGAATCTGTACGGTGATGTTATCATCGCTGGGTATGTTGGGGAACACATCTTTAAATCGTGTGATGACAATATTCTGGTTGTTTTTTGTGCGGCTGTAACCCAAGGTAAAGTTGATGTTCTTCATTGTATAATTCAACTCATAGCTCCAGGTGAACTGTGGCAGCAACGATGGGTTACCGGTTGAATAAGTTGTTACATCAATGAGGAAAAGAAATGGGTTGAGTTGTGAATAGTTGGGCCTGTCGATACGACGGCTTACTGATACACCCAGTGTATGATCTTCTTTTAATTTATAGTTGAAGAACGCACTTGGAAATAATTGTGTGTACGATGAATCCCAGGTGATGTTTCCTTTTACCTGTTTTGTTTTTACATTGGTATTTTCTGCACGCAGACCAATCTGCAGATCAAATTTTTTAAACTCCTTTTTATAATTAGCGTAAGCAGCGTTGATGTTTTCATCGTAGTAAAAATGATTGGTTTTGTTTTCATCATTTACAGGAGAGCCGTTACTCATATCAAAGAAACGTGCATCATTATCGGCATGTACAAGACTTGTTTTAAATCCTGCTTCAAAGCGGGCTTTGTTTTTCATCGGTTGCACATAGTCGGCCTTTGCTGTAGCAAGGCGTAATATGCCATCCTGGAAACCATCCAGTATATAATCGGGTTGCTGCTGGCTGCCATCCAGTTTATAATACTGTGTTGCCACACGTGAGTTGTTATCGGAACCAAAATAACCCAGGTCAATATCTGCAGTCAGTTCTTTTCCTGTACTGTCGAATGTGTGTTTGATGTTGAAGTTGGCTACGCCGTTTGCATTCTGATTTCTGTTATTCGAATTTGTACGGAATGTAAACACAGGTTGTTTCTGTGCATCAATTACAATGGAGCTGTTGCGGTTATATGGCGTAATGTAATTGAGGTTGCTGTTTACCACAAAGCCAATTACTGTTTTCTTCGAAGGAAAAAAGTCGGCACCTATGCGGAGTGTATGCAAGTCGAGAGGAATCTTGGTGTAATTATTTTTTTCGTCTTTCCCTGTAAACTCACCTGTGCTTGTGTAAAAATTACGATCAAGCAAGAGGTTATTCAAATTCATGCGGTACGCATAATTGTAACCGCCAAAGAGGTTTACTTTTTTATTGCGGTGATTGAAATTGATACCGGCATTTGCTTTTGGATAAACACCTTGCCCATAACCTGCAGTAATGCTGCCATTGGTACCAAAGCGTTGATCTTTTTTCATGCGTATATCAATGATGCCTGCATTACCTGCTGCATCGTATTTCGATGAGGGGTTGGTGATAAGATCAATGCGTTCGATGGCATTTGCAGGCAGGCTGCGTAAGTAGTTCACCAGGTCGGCACCGCTCATAGGCGTTGGCTTTCCATCGATCATGATGATGACACCGCTGCGTCCACGCATACTGAGATTATCGTTTGCATCAATGATAATTCCCGGCGAACGTTCCAGCACATCAAATGCAGAGCTGCCTGCATTCACCACGCTGTTCTCTACATTCACAACAATACGATCACCCAATCGCTGAATAAAAGGTTTGCGGCCTGTTACTTCAATTGTTTGCAGTTGTGTTGCTGATGGGCGCATCATTACATCTTCAACAGTAACTGATGTTTGATTTTCGGACAGTGTTATCACTGTTGAAAATTGTTTGTCATGATTCACCAATGATGTGCGGATGATGTAAGAACCATGGGGGATCTGTTCAAATTCTACAAGGCCGGTTTTATCGGACAATGCTGTTTTTACAAGCGATGAATCTTTACTGCGTAAGAGTTCGGCTGTTGCATTCTCTACCGGTTTCTTTTCCTGGTTAAGGATGTGTGTGCTGATCTTTCCACGCACAGGTGTTTGTGCAAACAATGAAACTGCACTGAAAAGGATGATAAGGCTTAATGTAATTTTCTTCATTTGTTCAAGTGTTGTAAACACCCGAATCAATGGTAACTTTCTTCAAGCATGTTAATGTATTTGCAGAGGCTGCATATACATGATGATTCGGTTACACAAATGTTGTTGAAAAACGAATTACATCGTAGTGATTAATGACAGAGCGTTTAATAACCTTCTTAAATGGAGTTAAGAACTGTTAAGGCTTGTCTGTTTTTTACCAAATTATTTAACGATGAAAAAGGCGTCAGTTTTTAACGGCCCATGTACACCATTAAGATCTGCACATCACTTGGATTTACACCCGATATACGTGAAGCCTGGCCCAGTGTGCGTGGTTTAATTTTCTTAAACTTCTGCAGGGCTTCATTACTTAATGAAGAGATCTTGTTGTAATCAAAACTATCAGGTATTTCAAGGTTTTCGAGCTGGCTCATACGCTGCACCAGTTCTTTTTCCTTTTCGATGTACACATCATATTTTACCTGTATTTCCACCTGCTCCATTATTTCCGGGGTAGCCGTGCCCGTTAGTGCCTGCAATGTTGGGGAAGCTGCAATGAGTTTATGTAATTGTATTCCGGGACGAAGTACCAACTGCAGTGCTTTTTGTTTTTGTGTGAGAGGTGCACTGTTATTCGCTTCCAGGAAAGAATTGATTTCATCCGGCGACAATGAAACATCTGCCAGTGTTGCTTTGATGCGTTCAACTGCTTCCTGTTTGTTTTTTGTTTTCTCCATTCGTTCCTGCGAAGCAAGTCCCATTTTATAACTCAGTTCTGTTAAACGCAGATCTGCATTATCCTGGCGTAACAGCGTTCTGTATTCCGCACGGCTGGTGAACATACGGTAAGGTTCATCCGTTCCTTTGCTGATCAGGTCATCGATCAACACACCAATGTATGCATCACTTCTTTTGAGAATAAACGGATCCTGTTCACTTGCTTTCAGGTGTGCATTGATTCCAGCCATTAATCCCTGGCAGGCTGCTTCTTCATAACCGGTGGTACCATTTATCTGTCCTGCAAAAAAGAGGTTCTGCAGCTGCTTTGTTTCCAGAGAATAAGTTAATTGTGTCGGTGGGAAGAAATCGTATTCAATGGCATAGCCCGGACGAAACATTCGTGCATTCTCAAAACCGGGCACTTTACGAAGTGCTTCGTACTGTACTGATTCCGGCAATGATGTAGAAAATCCATTCACATATATTTCAACTGTGTTCCACCCCTCAGGCTCTACAAAAAGCTGGTGCCGGTCTCTTTCTGCAAAACGGTTGATCTTGTCTTCAATACTTGGGCAATAACGTGGGCCAGTCCCTTGAATACGCCCTTGGTACATTGGACTGCGATCAAATCCAGTTTTCAGAATATTGTGCACTTCCAGACTTGTATATGTAATAAAGCAGCTACGTTGTTGCTGAGGCCTAATGAGAGGCACATCCATATACGAGAAGCCTGTAATTTCTTCATCCCCTTTCTGCTCCTCCATTTTTGAGTAATCAAGGCTGCGCCCGTCAATACGGGGAGGTGTTCCTGTTTTGAGACGATCGCTTTCAAAACCTAACTCTACCAATTGCTCGGTAATACCTGTTGCCGCCTTTTCCGAAATGCGCCCGCCGCCTAATTGTTTTTCGCCAATATGAATTACACCATTCAAAAAAGTACCACTTGTTACAACAACCGCTTTTGATCTGATTTCATGACCCAGTCCGGTGATAACACCATAGCAACGGCCATCTTTTACGAGCAGCTGGCGCACCATGTCCTGGTAAAAGTCAACGTTAGGGGTTTGCTCTAACATCTCACGCCATGTTGTAGCAAAGAGCATGCGGTCGTTCTGTGTACGGGGGCTCCACATGGCAGGACCCTTCGAACGGTTAAGCATACGAAACTGGATCATGCTTTTGTCGCTTACGATCCCACTGTAACCACCCAGTGCATCAATTTCCCTTACGATTTGCCCTTTGGCAATACCACCCATCGCCGGGTTACAGCTCATCTGGGCAATGGTTTGCATATTCATCGTAATCAACAGCACTTTGCTGCCCATATTAGCAGCAGCTGCTGCTGCTTCTGAACCGGCATGTCCGGCTCCCACTACAATCACATCGTATTCAGGAAACATAGGGCGCAAAGATAACCAATTTGTAAAGCATCCTATTTATCATGATAAGTGTAGTATCTGGTGTTACTGTCCCAGTTTTTTAATGAAGTCTGCTTCCTTTTTTACCTCTTCTACATCCCTGCCGCTGTTCAAGAGTTCAAACTCATAGGATGAAAAGCCTTCGAGAAGCTGTAGGTAATTGCTTTGAGTATTAATAAACTCTGCCTGACGGGCAGCAGTTATTCTCTCTTCCTGTTCTATCTGCTCAATTTTATTTATAAGATCCCGGCAAAGCTGAAAACCAGTTGCATTGAAAAGCTCTTTAAAGTATTCTTTCGCTAATAACAGATCAACCCGATTGCCTCTTTCTTTGCTCCTTTGAACATCTTCAATACGGATATTGACAAAGTTCCAGCAAAGCTTCAGTTCCTGTTCGTCTTCAAAATCAAACAAGGTAACAGGAATTACATGTTCAAATTGCCAAAGAGTACCAAAGTTGTCCCACCCAAACCCATCGACGAATTGCACTTCGATCCATTTCCTGAAGTTTTCAATATCCAAACCAAAATAGGGAGCATATCCAATACAGGGGTTTCGCTCCAGAAGGTATCTTCTCAGGGCAATCTGCCATTTCTTTTTTTCCCGAAACTTTATTAACGAGGGAGTAACGTCTGTATTAGGGGTCCATTTCTTTCTGGCCATAGAATCTTTTTCACAAAGATAGTGTTTCACGGGGCACAGTTTCATGGTGAAACTGTGCCCCGTGAAACTTATTTGCATCCAAACTCTTGTACTATAACTACTTTCTTTGGATTGATCTCTATGAAGGAAACGCCCATACTGTTGAAAGAGGGATCAAGCAGGTTTTTGCGATGTCCTTTATCCGGAACACCTTGGTCGATTAATAAAAGGATTAACGCCTCAAGAGCCGAATTGGTACCGGTAAATACATTTTCAGCTCCGCACTTATATGTACCGGCCTCCTTTATCCTTTGAACAAAGTTCTTTCCCGAAGAGGATATATGTGAAATAACTCCATTCCTGCCCTTCAAATCAGTTGCATGTTGGGCTGCCATTTTCCCTAACCCAAAATCGGGCGGAAGGAATGAAAGACCGGACTTTGCCGCCTTAAGATCCCTGCTTAATGATCTAGCGTCTGCCGAATTTACCTGCGGAAATTGTTTAAGAAAGTTCTGCAAAACATCCCTCTCAAAAAAGGATGGATTCTTGCGAAGAAGGTTTACCCAATAGAAAAACTCTTGTTCCCCTGCCTCAAGTTGTTGAAACCCTGAAGATCGGGTAAGTATGTTCCAAATAGAAGTATCCCTGACATGTACATGATTAAAGGGTCTATCGGGAAGAACAATAGAACCTTGTCCTATTGCATTATATCCAATTAAAAGACCGAGCGAAAGAGAAAGAATCTTTCTGATCATCCTGTTTGTTTTGCATATAAACGCAAGTAATGATCCTCCCGTTCACGCATCTTCTTAATTTGTTGTGAAGACTTGTCGCCGTAACCAGCCAGATGCAAACACCCATGAAAGATCACCCTGTGTAATTCTTGCTTGAAAGAAACCGCACCTGTTTTAGCGTTGTCCTTTACCCGGTCAATACTGATGTATAATTCTGCGACGATAGGTTCAGACTTCAGGCTGAGTGGAAACGTAATAATATCTGTATAGTAATCATGTTTTAAAAAATTCCTGTTGATCTCGAGGAGGGCTTCGTCTGTACAGAAGATCACATTCAATTCAGCAAGTATAAGACCCTCCTTCCGAAAAATGGTATTCAGGAATTTTTTTAACTGTCTTCTCTTGGCAAAGGAGAATTGCACTTCCTGATAAAAAAAATTAACAACCGCTGTCTGCATAAACTCAAAATTCGGAAAAGTTTCAGTTAAGGAAGCGGTACTTTTGCAAACGATCATGAAAAGACTATCAGAATTAGAACCGGGACAAAAAGCAGTAATACATTCCTTTGAAAATGATGAAATCTTTTTGAAGCTGATGGAAATGGGTTGTGTACCAGGTGAAGAGGTAACCGTTGAAATGCAGGCTCCGCTGGGAGATCCCATTAGTATAAAAGTGGCGGGTTATCAATTAAGTTTGCGGGTTGAAGAAGCTGAGAGTATTTTGGTAAAAACATCTTAAACTGTTGAATATCAACTATTTATGAAAATAGGGTTGTACTTTGGGTCCTTTAACCCTGTTCACAATGGCCATTTGATCATTGCCCAGCATATTTTGAATGAGACAGATCTTTCCCAGGTATGGTTTGTCGTTTCGCCTCAAAATCCCTTTAAAGAACAGAAGACTTTACTGAATGAGTACGACCGCCTACATCTTGTAAATCTTGCCATTCAAAATTATACTTCATTCAAAGCTGTTGATATTGAATTCAGGCTACCCAAACCATCTTACACCATTAACACGCTTGCTTATCTTGAAGAAAAATATCCGCATGATTCATTTGCTGTGATCATGGGCAGTGACAGTTTACAAAATCTTGATAAATGGAAAAACGGTGACCAGATCATGGACCGTTTTCCAATTTATGTTTATACAAGACCTGGGTTTGCCGTAACAAATAAATCCTCCATCAAAGAGCTTCATGTATTGAATGCACCACTATTGGAGATTTCGGCTACTCATATCCGTGAGTTAGTTTCCCATTCAAAATCCATACGCTTTCTTGTTCCCGATGTTGTGTGTAATGAAATAGAACTGTCGGGTTATTACAAATCAAAAAACCCAACCCAGCAATAAGCAGACAAGTGCAATAATGGGCGGAGGTATTTTTGTAGTTGACAAGATGATAGTTGTTGAAAAAATAACAAGGAGGTTTAAATAGCTAACCGCATTCATCTCCAGAATAGAAATATCTCTTGCCACATAAAATGCAGAGGCTGCCATTAATCCAACAGTTGCAGCATTGATCCCCTCGAGAGAGCGATAGACGACCGCATATTTTTTCAGATTATTCCATATTGGGTAGAAGAATAACACCAATAACAAACTGGGAAGAAAAATTGCGGTTGCCCCAATAATACCTCCCAGCACCTGTCCCTCTGTTCCCTGATCCCGCATTGCCATTCCACCAGCATAAGAAGCCATTGAAAAAACCGGTCCCGGGATTCCCTGAACAAATCCTGCACCCGTCAACAATTCCTCGCCTGTCATGTATTGTGTTTTTTCCCGAATAACAAACTGTTCATACATCATGGGAACAAGTACTTGTCCTCCTCCAAAGACCAGACTGCCAAAGCGATAAAAGTTCTCAAACAAATTGAACGCTCTCCTATACTCCCATTCCTGTTTTCTTGCCGTTTCACTTAAAAAACCTGCCACAGCAAAAACAAATACGAACATCCAGATATTGGTCCATTTTATTTTTTTTCTTGGAATTTCTTTTTGCGGAATACGCTTTTTATTAAAGTTTGTTACTATACCCGCAGCAACCAAAATAATTGGAAACACCCATGGGGTTTTAATAAACGCATAAACGGCAACAGCAGCAACTATCATGATCACCCGTGTAATTGTATTTGTCACTGCTATCTTGTAGGTATTCCATGTGGCATATATCAGGAAGCCAACGGCCATTGGCTGAAGAAACTTGAAGATGTCGGTATGCAGTGCTTTCCTGTCGAGGTAGTGCACAAAAAAAGAAAGTGCTCCCATAATGAAACATGCGGGGAACACCCATACAACTAATGTGACCAATGCGAGTGGAAGTCCACCACGTTTATAGCCGATCAGCGTGATGGTTTGTGTAGAACTTGCTCCTGGAAGGAGTTGACAAAATGAAATAATTTCCGTCAACTCCTGCTCCGTAAGATCACGCCTCTTCTTTACAAAAATTTTCATCAACATTCCAATATGTCCCTGTGGGCCACCAAAAGCAGTGAGTGTATAAATAAGTACTGCTTTTAAAAAAGGAATGTGACGGATAAATTTCAGATCAGTAAGTTTTGTTGATTATTTTTTTAAACCAATTTCCCGCAAACGTTCATCAAGGTATTCTCCAGCTGTTGCATCCGGATAATGTTTTGGATTACTATCATCAATACAACTTTCAAGACAGGCCAGTGACATATTGCCTTTCGGGTGTAGAAAAAAAGGAATTGAAAACCGTGAAGTATGCCACAGCTCTTTTGGCGGATTCACCACACGATGAGTGGTTGACCTTAGCTTGTTATTCGTCAACCTCTGCAACATATCGCCAACATTTACAACTATCTGTTCGGGTAAAGAAGTAACACCAACCCATTCATTCTGCTTGGTAAGAATTTGCAAACCATCAGCTGAAGCACCAACCAATAAAGTAATCAGGTTTATGTCTTCATGCTGTTCGGCACGGATAGCGCTTTTTGGTTCATTGGTTATCGGTGGGTAATGGATTGCACGCAGAATGGAGTTTCCATTCCGTACCCAATTGTCGAAATAAAATTCATCGAGCCCAAGATACAATGCAATTGCCTGCAGCAGCTTCTTTCCGCTCTCTTCAAATGAACGATATGCTTTATCAAAAGTGGGATTGAACGCAGCGATCTCGTCTACCTTTACATTATCGGGATACTCTTCCGGAACAAACTCTTCCCCTTCAGCTTTCTGCCCGTATTGAAAAAATTCTTTCAGATCCGGCGCATCACTTCCTTTCGCATGTTCTTTACCAAAAGAAGTATAGCCACGTTGTCCTGCCAGTTCAGGTATTTCATACTCCCTTTTCTTTTCCAGGGGTAATGAAAAGAATTGCTGCACATATTTATATAGATCGGCAATAAGGTCATCGGGCACGCCATGATTTTTTACTGCTACAAAGCCAACTTCTTCGTATGCCCTCCCTAATTCGTTTACAAATTTTTGCTTTCTTGCGGGATCTGCACTGCTAAACTCTGCAAGATCAACTACCGGAATTGTCATAATAAATAGTTTAGTTCATTAAGTATGGCTGTTTTCAATTAGGTTTGAGTTGCAAAAATTACAAAATTGGTTGAATCAAAGAAAGGTTTTTTTATTCTGCCGTTAATTTTTATGGCACTGCTTGTAGGGTGTTTTCCTTCGCACAAAACGCAAACACGTACTTACAAAGACTTCTTTACTGCCGGCGATAGTATTCCTGATTATTCTGATTTAACATTCTGGGCTGCACATCCATACAAAAAAGATCCTTCAGATAGTATTCCACCCTTTCTTAAGAACGAACAAAGAGACAGTACTGTTGATGTGTTCTTTCTGCATCCCACCTCCCTGACAGATCCTTCTTTAAAAGGTATTGTGTGGAATGCGGCTATAAATGATGCCGGTTTAAATGCTAAAACAGATTACAGTTCCATTCTTTACCAGGCAAGTATCTTCAACGGCAGTTGCCGGGTTTTTGCTCCAAGGTACAGACAAGCACATCTATTTTCGTTCTTTTCAACAGATACAGCAAAAAACAATGAAGCACTTTCCTTTGCTTATCAAGATGTAAAAACGGCATTTCAATACTATTTACAACATTACAATAATGGCCGTCCTATTCTGCTTGCCGGTCATAGCCAGGGTACGGTACATGCAGCCCGGCTGCTGAAAGATTTTTTTGAAAACAGTGCACTTGCAAACCAACTTGTAGCTGCTTACCTGATTGGTATGGGTATACCGCAGAACTATTTTGTAACTATACCCGTTTGTGATTCTGCCGGGCAAACTAATTGCTTTGTTTCCTGGCGAACATTCAGGGATGGTTATGTGGAAGACTATGTAAAAAAAGAAACAACTCCTGTTGCCGTGGTGAATCCCTTAAGCTGGACAACGAGTGACAGTGCCATATCAAGAAAACAAAACCAAGGATCGGTTTTGTATAATTTTAACAAGCAGTATAAGTATGCGAATGGTGCACGTATTGCTAATCATGTGATCTGGACAAACAGACCCAGATTCCCTTTTGGATTTCTGATTAAAACAAAAAATTACCACGTGGGTGATTATAATTTGTTTTACCGTTCGGTAAGAGAGAATGTGAAAATCCGTGTTGCTGCTTATTACGCTCGTCAAAGCGAATCTTCCAGCAATCAGTGAAGACTACTTGATTGTATAAACCCCCAACTTTGTTTCAGTATTAACATCCATTCCCAGCATGGTTGATTTTAGTCTTACTTTGTTTGCAATCATCCCAACGTTCTTTGCGAAGAGATATGTAATATTATTTTCCTGAAATGTGAGAAGAGGGACTGACGGAGTAACTTTAATCCTTATCACTTCTTTAAAATCATTCCCGCCAAACGAAGTATCAAATTTACTTCCAACAATACTGTAATTGATACTCACATCTACAGCAGCAGGAGCTCCGGTAACAAGAATATTTTTTGTCTCGCTCCAACTACCGCCAGCCGTCAGGTTATCTTTTAAATACAAAAGTTCTACTGAGTTTGTCACTGATGCTAATGAAGAAATGCGGGAATATTCATTTCCAACTTTTACATAATACTCATTAGCACCAGCAGAATTAGTAAACACACGAAATGTTTTTCCATTTGCTGATGAATCTTTTGATGTAGCAGTTAGTTTATAAGAAGTATTAACGGGACCTGAAGCTGTTGTTCCGGTTGTTGTGTAATTCCATTCACTACCGACAGTGGTTGGCTGATAACTTGTTGTATCAGTTTGACCGGGAGAAGAAGGTTTTTTACAGTTTCCCGCTGTGAGCACAATAAACAGAATGGTGCAGAACAAAAGCGTTTTTTGCATGGTTCAGATTTTGTCTAAAGATACTAAAACGCTTTTGTTTGCTGTATGTTGCTTAAAACTCGCAGTTCTTTGGTGTGCGGGGAAAGGCAATTACATCACGGATATTACCCATGCCGGTTACAAACTGTACCATCCGTTCAAAACCCAATCCAAAGCCCGCATGTGGTACTGTTCCAAAACGGCGGGTATCAAGGTACCACCATAATTCATCAGAAGGTACATGCATTTCTTCCATCCGCTTCATAAGTTTATCTATCCGTTCTTCACGCTGTGAACCCCCGACTATTTCACCAATACCGGGTGCTAGAATATCCATTGCCGCAACCGTTTCTTTTCCGGGTTCACAACCATCATCCTGCCGCATATAAAATGCTTTGATCGCTGCAGGATAATTTGTAACGATCACTGGTTTTTTGAAATGCTTTTCCACCAGGTAACGCTCATGCTCACTCTGCATATCAATACCCCATTTTACTTCGTATTGAAACTTCTTCTTTTTATACGCAGGTGATTGTACTAAAATATCGATCGCCTGCGTGTAAGTGATCCGTTCAAAATCGTTGTTCAGCACAAACTCCAGTTTCTCGATCAGTCCCATTTCACTGCGTTTGTCTTGTGGTAATTGCTTTTCTTCATCAGCCAAACGCTGTGCAAGAAACTCCAGGTCCTCCCTGTTGTTTTCCATTACATAACGAATGAGGTATTTAATAAACTCCTCCGCAAGATTCATGTTGTCTTCCAGATCACAGAATGCCATTTCAGGTTCAATCATCCAGAACTCAGCAAGGTGACGTGCTGTGTTTGAATTTTCAGCACGGAAGGTTGGACCGAAGGTATAGATCTCACCAAATGCTGTTGCACCAAGCTCACCTTCCAACTGACCACTAACAGTTAGGTTGGAAGAACGGCCAAAGAAATCTTCTTTGAAGTTGACAGTACCATCTTCGTTACGTGGGGGGTTATCAAAAGGCAAAGTAGTTACACGAAACATTTCTCCTGCACCTTCTGCATCACTTGCTGTAACAATAGGTGTATGGAGATAGATAAAGCCTTTTTCATTGTAGAACTTATGCACTGCAAATGCCAATGCATGACGCAAACGGAAGACCGATCCAAATGTATTTGTGCGGAAACGTAAATGTGCAATTTCACGCAAGTATTCAAGAGTGGGTTTATTCTTTAATTGAATAGGATATTTCTCGGCATCACTATCACCAAGAATTTCGATGCTCTTAGCTTGCAAGTCCATCTTTTGACCTTTACCTAAAGACGCAACTAACAAGCCGGTTACTTTTACAGAAGCAGATGTGGTAATACGTTTCAGAGTTTCATCATCAAACTTACCCAGCTCAAGTACCACCTGCAGGTTGTTGTTGGTGCTGCCATCGTTCAACGCAATGAACTGGTTATTGCGAAACGTACGCACCCAACCCATTAC
>NZ_CAMLGT010000089.1 GCF_946479605.1 uncultured Lacibacter sp. | reverse complement strand
ACTTACTGGCTGGCAACGTACAATAATATTCGTAACTGTAACATTGTATTGCAACGGCTGGGTGTTGTGTATGATGCAGCTGCAGGCAGTATCAGCTTACAGAATATAACAATTCCCATCAGCGATGCAGATCGTAAACAGCTGGCAGGTGAAGCCATGTTCATTCGTGCGTACCACTATTTTAACCTGGTGCGTTTGTTTGGCGGTGTGTTTCTTGTACATAAACCAATTACTCCCGCTGAATCAAAGGCAATGAACCGTTCTTCAGCAGAAGAGATGTACAAGTTAATTGTTGCTGATCTTTCTGCTGCATCAACGTACATGAACACACTTAAGTTTAACCAGCTGCCTGCTGCAGATCTTGGCCGTGCCACAAGCTGGGCAGCGAAGGGACTGCTGGCAAAAGTTTATCTCACCTTAAACCGAAAGGCTGATGCTGTTCCATTGCTGCAGGATGTAATTGCAAACAGCGGTTACTCGTTACAGTCAAGTTATGCCAATGTATTTTCCATTACCAATGAAATGAATTCGGAAATACTGTTTGCTGTTCGTTTTAAAGCAGGTGGTTTTGGATTGGGTTCACCGTTTGGTAACAACTTTGGTCCGTTGGGCACAGGCTCAACTGTTATCAATGGTGATGGCGATGGATTGAATTTCCCCACCGCAGAGTTAGATACATTGACCAATGGTGATCTGCGTAAGCCAACACTCATTGCACGTTTTGGCACAAGTACGGCAGAACGTTTATATGTAAAAAAATATTTGTTCCCGGTGGTATTGGCTGATGATGGCGAAAGCGATTGGCCGGTGCTTCGTTACCCTGATATATTAATGATGCTGGCAGAAGCACAAGGCTATTCGCAGGCAAGTCTTGACCTTATCAACAGTGTGCGGCCACGTGCAGGCTTGCCAAATTATACGATGACAAACATAACAAGCGTGGCTCAGTTTGAAGAAGCATTATCGCAGGAGCGTAGAATTGAATTTGCATTTGAAAACCAGCGTTGGTTCGATCTTGTACGTTTCGGTACCACACTTACAACCATAAATGCAGTGCAACGCATCAAAGATCATTATGTGGATGAGTATGAAGCGCATTACAGCCGCTATATTCCGCCAACGCCAACCATTGCAGAGTTGCATGGCAATATTACCACAGCACGTTTGCTGTTGCCTATTCCGCAGCGTGAAATTGATACCAACACACAATTGGTGATTCCGCAAAACCCGAGTTATTAATTTTTAAACGCTATACATCAGTATGAAAACAATCAATCTTTTTCTTCTTCTTCTGTTGCCCGTTTTTTTGTGTGCACAGAATGCCGATACCGTTACCTATAAACCGGTTGAGTTGCCCGCAGGCTTTACTTCAAAAATGAATGTGCTGTACACTACTGCACCCAACTGGGAGGGGAAGATGGATATTTATCTTCCGCCCAACGATAAAGGAACCACACCTGTTGTGATTAATATTCATGGCGGCGGCTGGAACAAAGGTGTGCGTGAATCGCAAACAGGTTTCAACACATTCTTTAAAATGGGTTTTGCTGTTGCCAATATTTCTTACCGGTTAACAGGACATACAACTGCACCTGCTGCGGTGGAAGATGCACGCTGTGCATTGATCTATTTAATTAAACATGCAAAAGAGTTGAACATTGATGTAAACAGGATTGTGGTAATGGGCGGCAGTGCAGGTGGTCATCTTGCACTCATGGCCGGACTGCTTGCAAACGATCATCGCTTTGATGGTAACTGTCCCGGTGTAGAGAATATTAAAGTAGCTGCCATTATTGATAAGTATGGTATTACCGATGTATGGGATTGGGGTTATGGTCCACGTATTACCAGCAGCTCAGCTAAACGCTGGCTGGGCAGCAAGGCAAATGATAAAGAGTTTGCCGCATCGGTTTCACCAATCACGTATGTAAACAAAAACAGTCCGCCGGTATTTATTGTACATGGCGATGCTGATCCTGTTGTGCCTTACCAGCAATCGGTTGACCTGTACAACAAACTGAAACAGGCAGGTGTAAAAACAGAATTCATGACCGTGCCCGGTGGCGAACATGGTAAGTTTGATAAAGAGAAAAACTCGGAAGTGAACAAGGCCATTACGGCGTTTTTAAAGTCGTTGGGGATACCAAACAAATAAGCACTGTGTGGTTGCATAAAAGATGAACGCCTCGCATTTGCGAGGCGTTCATCTTTTATAGATTAAATAACAATTACTGTAAAGTTTACATTACTTTGTTGAGTTTCGTTCAATGAGTGAGGATGGTAACACCACCGTTGCTTCAGCACCAATGTGGTGTTTCTTCTTTTCAATTAAGGTAAACAGTATTTCTGTTGCGTTGCGGCCAATGTCGAATGCCGGTTGCGTAATGGTGGTAAGCGATGGGTTTAAGATGGGCGCTGTTTCAAGTGTGGAGAAGGCCAGCACTTTCAAATCTTCTGGTATGCGGATGTTCTTTTCAAGACAAACAAGATAGATCTGCATGGCCAGTTTTTCAACCGACGCCACAATGCCATCAATGTTCTTATTTTTTCCAAGCATTGTTTTTACCTGTTCAAATATTTTTTCAAGATTGGTATTGCAGTCTATTACATACTCTGTTTGTTTTTGTTTTAAACCCGCATCGGCAAGTGCTGCTGTAAAACCTGCAGAACGTTTGCTGCAAATTGACAATGCTTCTGAAGTAGAAAGAAACACTGGCTGCTTACATCCTTTTTCAATCATGTGTTTGCCTGCCAGGTAGCCACATTCATAATCGTTTGTAACCACTTTTGGGGCTGCAAAATTTTCAAACTCACGGTCAAAGAAAACCAGGGGAATGTTCTCTTCTTTCAGCTTTTGAATATGTGCCGCATCTTTTGTTTCGTTTGATACGGAGATGAGCACACCATCCACCCGTCCGCTGCAGCAATGGTTTACCGTTTGCCGTTCAATTTCATAACTCTCGTGCGAAAGATAAATCAGCACATGATAGTTTTTTGTGGCAGCCACCGCCTGTATGCCATTAATGGCAAGCGAAAAAAAGTTATCGGCCACTTCGGGTAAAATAACCGCAATGGTTTTGCTTTTTTGTTTCCGTAAACTGCTGGCGTATGGGTTGGGAACAAAATTCAATTCATCGGCAAGCGCCAGTACTTTGCTTTTTGTATCGGCACTTATCTCATGACTATCCTTTAATGCTTTTGAAACAGTGGCAATGGAAAGACCTAACTGTTTCGCTAATGTTTTGATGGTGATCCTGCTCATAAAAGGAGCGCACAAATTGTTTAGGGTTCTTGCTGCACAATGTAATAATATATCAGTTACCGAAAACGGTTTCGTAAATAAACTGCCGGTGAAAGCGGTTAAAATCGGGAAAATTATTGTCATTTTAACTTAACAATCACTAACGGTTTGCCTGCATATGAAACAAGAAAGCTATTCCGGCTTCTTTCTATTTTCTGCGTTGCCACCATTCCGGCAATTGAAACGAATGCTTCTTCTGCATTCAGCTATTTACAATACACATATCAATAATCAATCAAATAAGCTTTATGAGTAAAAACAACTTTGAGGCTGTGCCGCTTAATAACCTTGATGAGTGGGAAGACGATCTTCTGCGCCGCTACCCCGATCCGGAAGCTATTGCCACAGCAAAAGCCACCGGTGAATACAGGAATTATGAAGAGCCTGCAAGAGACACCGTGAAAGAGTTTTACCGGCTCAACCACAAATACCAGACGTATGAATTTGTGCAGCAGAAACGCAATGAGTTTTTGCAGTTCAACAAAAAAGAAATGCCTGTTTGGGATGCCTTTGAATTCCTGAACCAGCTGGTGGATGATTCTGATCCTGATACCGATCTTGATCAGCTGCAGCACCTGTTGCAAACATCGGAAGCGATCCGCCGTGATGGTCATCCTGACTGGATGGTGCTGGTGGGTTTAATGCACGATATGGGTAAAGTGCTTTGCCTGTTTGGCGAGCCGCAATGGGCAGTGGTGGGCGATACGTTCCCGGTGGGCTGTGCTTATTCCGATAAGGTTGTGTATCCTGAATTCTTTTCTGACAATCCTGATTATAATAATCCTGCTTATCAATCGAAGCATGGTGTGTACGCACCAAATTGCGGCTTGCGCAATGTGGATATGAGCTGGGGACATGATGAATATGTGTACCAGATGCTGAAAGATTATATTCCGGAAGAAGGATTGTACATGCTGCGTTATCATTCCTTTTATGCATGGCACAGAGAAGGTGCGTATGATCATTTGCTCGATGATCATGATCGCTCCATGCTCAAATGGGTGCAGCTGTTTAACCCGTATGATCTTTATTCAAAAAGCCCGGAACCACCGGATTGGAAAAAATTAAGACCGTACTATGAAGAGCTGGTGGCAAAATATCTGCCCAAAACATTAAAGTTCTAACTCAACAATTACGCTTTGTTTCTCAAAACTCCATAGGTATCAACTTTCAATCACAATCATTTAAAACAACTGCTATGATGCAAATTTTCAAACGAGGATTGCTTAACCGTTATGCAGCACTGCCGGCCATAATGGTTCTATTCCTTGCATTTATTTCAATAAATGCAAGCGGGCAACAAGCACAGGTTTCGGGCACTGTGAAAGATGAAAAAGGCGAGCCTGTTGCCGCTGCCACAGTATCTGTAAAAGGTAAAAACACATCTACAACCACATCTGTTAGCGGTA
The DNA here is from genome assembly GCF_946479605.1 of uncultured Lacibacter sp. Next base: position 8,377 of record NZ_CAMLGT010000089.1, on the reverse strand, counting down.
CATTCAGTATTGCTGCAAAAGCAAACGATGTACTTGTTATCAGCGCTGTATCGTTTACCACACAGGAAGTAACTGTTACTTCGGCTGCCACATACAACATTGTGCTTGCTGCTTCTTCCGTAGCATTAACCGATGTGGTAGTGGTAGGTTACGGCCGTAACTCAAAGAAAACATTAACGAGTGCCATCACTTCTATTAAACCGGAAGATCTGAACCGTGGTGCAATTGGCGATGTGGCTCAGTTGCTGCAAGGTAAAGTGCCGGGCCTGAATATTACAGCCAGTGGCGATCCAAACCGTTCGGCAGCAGTTATTCTTCGTGGGGCATCAACGCTCAACAGCCCGCAAGGTCCGTTTTATGTTATTGATGGTATACCCGGTGCCGACATTAATGCAGTTGCACCGGATGATATTGCATCAATGGATATTTTAAAAGACGCATCTGCAACTGCTATTTATGGTAACCGGGCTTCTAACGGTGTAATTATGGTTACTACCAAAAGAGGTAAAAAAGGAAGATTAGCCGCTGCATATAATGGGTATGTGGGTTTTGAAAATGTAAGCAGCAGTATTGATCTTATGGATGCAGCACAGTTAAAAGCTTATGCACAGAAAAACAATTACACACCATCTTCTAACGATGATAAGGGTGCAAATACCAATTGGATGAAGGCTGTGCAAAAAGGATCAGCATTGTCGCACAATCATAACCTCTCTTTCAGTGGCGGTACAGATAAAAGCAGTTACAGCGCCAGCTTAAACTATCTTAAAAAAGATGGTATTATGTTACAGAGCAGTCTGGAAAGAGTTATTGGCAGAATAAGTGCAGAACATCATGCGCTGAACGACAGATTGACTTTGGGATTGAACATTATGAGCAGCAACAGCAAAGCTTCGAATGTACCATTGCAAAACATGGTATTTCAGCAGGCTGTAAAATACAATCCTATGTCGCCTGTGTATAATGCCAACGGTACTTTTTTTGAAAATCCAAACAATACCCAGTATTTCAACCCGGTATCAATCATCAAAAATGCAGTTGATGATACGAAGTATGGTTCACTGCAGGGAAGTTTTACAGCTGAAGCAAAACTGCCGTTTAATTTAACATACAATGTGAACCTGGCTTACCAGCGTGGTACATGGCTTGATGGTGAGTATTATAACAGTTACTATTCACAAAACTACAGCACCGGAAGTTTTTATACCAATGGTGATCCCGGTGGTGGCCGCAGCCTGCGTAATTTTTATTCCAATGGTCTTGCTTACAGAAGTTATTTTCAAAACACGTCCAAAACACTGGAGTCGTATTTAACATGGGCGAAGAAATTTGGCGCACACAACCTTAAAGCCGTATTAGGTTACAGCTGGCAAAAAAATACCAACAACGAAGGCCTGCAAACAAGCCAGACAAATTTTGTAAACGACTATACCGGCTATAATAATTTAGGCCTTGGTAACTACCAAACAGTAAACGGTTTTGCTGTTGATTATGGTGGTAACACGTATGAGGAAACAAATTTTATTTCTGACTTCTTCCGTGTAAACTATGATTTTAAAGAAAAGATATTGTTCCAGGCTTCTGTTCGCAGAGATGGCAGTTCAGTATTTGGTAAAAACAAAGAGTGGGGTTATTTTCCTGCAGCAAGTATTGCCTGGCGTTTATCAGAAGAAAGTTTTCTTAAGAACAGTTCCTTTGTGAGTGATTTGAAATTAAGGGTAAGTTATGGTGAAACAGGAAATGCGTTTGGCCTTGGCGCATACAATGCACAACGTCTTTACAGCAAATCAGGTACGTATTACAGTAATGGAATTTTTGCTGCATCCTTCAGAACATCACAGGGCGCCAATCCTGATCTGCAATGGGAAGTAACTGCTACCAAAAACATAGGTGTGGATTATGGATTCCTGAAAGGCAGAATTAGTGGTACGGTTGATTTGTACGAAAAAACCACTACGGATATGATCTTTCCTTATTTCGTAGCACAAACAATTGACCCAAGTGGATTTTTATGGTTAAATGTTGGTAAGATCAGGAACCGTGGTATTGAATTTAGCGTAAACGTAAATGTGGTGAATCAAAAGAATTTCACCTGGAACAGTGGTTTAAATCTGGCAACCAATCAGAATGTTATCCTTGATTTAAAAGGACCAGAGAAGTATGGCGTAAATGCTGATTCTACTTACTACACACAAATTGATGGACCGGGTACAACAGGCAGCCGTCTGCAGATTCTTACAGTAGGTGGCCCTATAGGACAATTCTATTCGTTCCGGTATGCAGGTAAAGATGCTTCAGGTAATTCGTTGTTCTATAAGAAAGACAAATCAACAACAACCAACCCATCGCAGGTTACCGATTATTTTTCTTTGGGTAGCCCGCATGCAAAGCTGATGTTTGGCTGGAATAACAGTTTACGTTACAAAAACTTCGATCTTAATTTCTTTGTAAGAGGTGTGCTGGGTAACAAGATCTTCAATGCTACACGTGCAGATCTTTCGTATGTGGTAACAGCAGGACAAACCAATATCAGTCCTTATGCGGCAGATGATAAAAGAACAGATTCAAGAAACAACAATTACTCAGACCGCTATGTAGAAAATGGTTCTTACCTGCGTTTCGATAATGCCACTTTAGGTTACCGCTTTAATATTAAAAGCGAATACATCAGTAATCTCCGTTTTTATGCTACTGTAAACAACCTGTTTGTTATTACGAAATATAAGGGCATCGATCCCGAGATCAACCAGGGTGGGGCTTCATTGGGTGTTGACTATAATAGTTTCTATCCGAAGACACGTACCATTCTTTTAGGTGTATCAGTTGGCTTTTAATGATTAAAAAACTTTTTATGAATAAAATTTTGAAACAATTTCTGATAGTGATAGCAGTTGGCTTAGCGATAAGCTCCTGCCATAAAATTGAGGTGAAGCCCAATTCGCTTTACACAGAAGATGTGTTCCCGAAAACCGATGCCGAATTTCAATCGGTAATGGGAACGATTTATACAAACCTGCGTGGACATTATTCGCTTGCATACTGGTTTGCACAGGAAATAAGTTCTGATGAAGCTATTCTGCCGGTGTATGGTGGTAACTGGTTCGACGGACAAGGGTATATTCAACTCCACCGCCATAACTGGAATAAAGATCATGGCTGGATAACAACGGTGTGGAATGATGCGAACTCAATTGTGGGTCTTTGTAATCAAACCATGTATATTTTCAGAAATGCACCCGAAGGTGACTCGAAAAATACAGCCATTGCTGAACTCAGAACGTTGAGAGCTTATGCTTATTGGGAACTGCTGGATATGTTTGGTAATGTACCGTTGGATACTATTTACCCAAGCCCCGGTGTGCAGGCAAAAGCCACACGTGCACAGGTGTTCAACTTTGTAGAAGCTGAATTGAAGGCTGCCCTTCCTTATTTAAAAACTGCAACAGGAAGCAGCACTTATGGTAAAGTAACAAAATGGATGGCGCATGCATTACAGGCAAAACTTTACCTGAATGCTGAAGTGTATGCCGGTACGCCTAAGTATAATGAAGCAATTGCTGCCTGCGATGCTATCATCAGTTCGAACAACTTTGCAGTAGAAGGCAGGAGTACTTATCTCAACCAGTTTGCACCAACAAACGGCCCTTCATTCAAAGAGTTTATTTTCGCCATTCCTTACGATCCTTCAACAAGCAACGGTTATTTATTTCATGCCCGTTACGATCTTAACCGTAACCTTGGTATTAAATACCGTTATTCAGGAAGTACTCCGGGTAGTTATTCATTCAACCAGATCACTTTGAACCAAACTACAGGCAACGGGTTGATCAATGCAAGACCTAGCGGCCCCCGTGCAACTTTGTCAAGTTTTTATAATGCATATTTTAAAGCCGATGCGAATGATATCAGAAACAATCAGTGGCTGGTTGGTTTACAATACTGGTCTGATGGCAGCCCGATTATGGTGAGCACTACCAAGAAAGGATATGATCAGTTTTATGCAGGGTCTGATGGTGCAACCGCTATGACCTATCATCTGTATATCGATTCTGTCTTTTCTACCCGTCAGGATGCAGCTTCCCTGGATATGGGTAATGATGAAATTGCATGGAACATGGGTATCCGCAATATCAAATTTTCTCCCGATCCAAACTCATCGAGCCGTAACCAAAGTAACGATGCACCGATCTTCCGTTATTCAGATATTCTGTTGATGAAAGCAGAAGCGATCTTAAGAGGAGGTACTGCTACAAATGGTCAAACAGCTCTTTCATTGGTGAACATGGTACGCAACAACCGTACTACTTCGCCGGCATGGGCTACTGTAACACTTGATGATTTGTATGCAGAACGTGCACGTGAATTTACATGGGAGTGCTGGCGCAGAAATGATATGATCCGCTTTGGTAAATATGAAACTTCGTATGGTTTCAAAACAAATGCTGATACTTACCGCCGGATATTCCCGATACCAACTGCGGCTATGAACACAAATCCGAAATTGGTTCAGAACCCAGGTTATTAATAGCTCTCAGCAGAGGTTTATAATCAATAGTTAATCACCCCGGGGTTGTTCAACCCCGGGATTTTTCTATCTCGTATATTTATCGCATGCAATCACTACTCAGTAAATCAGTTTTGTTTTTTGCTTTTGCATTGTGTTGTTACGTGCTGCAGGCGCAGGTATTGGTAAAAGATTCGTCGTTGCTTTCCAAGGCAGATGCAAAACTTATTAAGAAAGAAAAAGCATTACACTTTATTGCCATGGGCGATTGGGGCCGTAATGGTGCCGATCATCAATTACAGGTAGCAAAGCAAATGGGTATTACGGCCAATGAAATTGGTTCGCAGTTTACGATTGCTACCGGCGATAATTTTTATCCGAGTGGTGTTATCAGTGAGTTTGATCCTTTATGGCATTATTCGTTCGAAAATATTTATACCGATTTCCGTTTACAATGGGATTGGTATCCGGTACTTGGTAATCATGATTATAAAAGTAATCCTGATGCACAAGTAAAATATTCAACCATCAGCAGACGCTGGAAGATGCCTGCACGGTATTACAGCAAAACATTTTCGATCAATGGCGATACAACCCAACAAGTGTTGTTTGTGTTTATTGATACCAATCCATTGATTCCGGAGTTTTATAAAAATGCAGAGTATGGTCCGAATGTGAAAGGGCAGGACACTGCAAAACAAAAACGCTGGATGGAAAAGCTCCTCAGCAATAAATCGCCCAACATTAAATGGAAAATTGTCATCGGACATCACCCGATGTACAGTGGTGGTGGACGAACAGAAGGGTACGATACAAAAGCAATCCGCAATTCATTAAAGCCAATGTTTGATAAATATCATGTAGATGTTTATCTCTCAGGCCACGAACATAGTTTGCAACATATGCAATCTGCAGGCAACATGCACCATATTATTTCAGGTGCAGCATCAGAAAAAACACCAGCACGTTTAATTGAAAACAGTTTGATGTCTGCTTCTGAGTATGGCTTCTTTGTTTTCTCGGTTACAGGTAATGAATTATTACTGCAAGCAGTGAATGATACAGGAAAAATTATTTACAGCTATACAATCAAAAAATAAATTCTGCTTGAACCAGGCTGCAACACATAACCAATCAACTGCAACAAACAACAGGCTGTTATCGCTTGATGCGTTGCGTGGCTTCGATATGTTCTGGATCGTAAGCGGCGAAGGCATTTTTCATGGACTGGCTGCTGCCATCAAAAACAAATACGGATTAATTCAAGATAAAACAAGCTGGCAGATAGCTGTAACTGATCAGTTGAGTTTTTTTGAACGCATACTGGTTGGTATCAGCAATCAATTACATCACACTGTGTGGAATGGTTTTACATTTTACGATTTGATATTCCCGCTGTTCATTTTTATTGCAGGTGTAAGCATGCCGTTCTCTTACAGTAAACAATTAAACGGTTTGCCTGCTGCCAAGAAGAAGATCTATCGTTCATTGATAAAGCGAACTATTCTTTTGTTGTTGTTGGGAATGATCGTAAATGGTCTGCTGCAATTCAAGCCTTACGATGAAACACGTTTTGCCAGTGTGCTTGGCCGAATTGCATTGAGTTGTTTTTTTGCTGCTATTATTTATCTCAATGCGTCGTTTCGTTGGCGCATTGCATGGGTTGTATTGTTGCTGTTGGGCTATTGGCTGATGTTATTGTTGATTCCTGTTCCCGGTTTTGGTGCAGGTGATTTGACTGCCGAAGGAAATTTTACAGCCTTCATTGATCGTTTATTCCTGCCGGGCAAACTGCACCGAACAGTCTACGATCCGGAAGGAATACTCTCTACCATTCCTGCCATCGCAACCGCATTGCTGGGTGTTTTTACAGGTGAGTTCCTGCGTTTACAACAACCTGCAAAACAGAAGAAGACTTTGTATTTAGTGGCCGCAGGTGCAGTACTTGTATTTACAGGCTGGCTTTGGAGTTTTGTGTTTCCCATCAACAAAAATTTATGGACGAGTTCATTTGTGCTCTACACCGGTGGGTGGAGTTTGTTACTGCTTGCGCTGTTTTACTTTATCATTGATGTGCAGCAAATCAAAATCTGGAGCATGCCCTTTGTGTGGCTTGGCTGCAATTCTATTTTAATTTATATGGCGGCACATGGAGTGATCAATTTTCTGTCTACTTCCGAATTTGTATTCGGAGGTCTCATCAAACAATTTTCTCCGCAATGGAACGAAGCGTTGTTGTGGACGGGTGTTGCACTCATTCAATTTGCCGGCTTGTATGTTCTTTATAAACGAAAGCTGTTTTTAAAACTATAACGATTAACGTTCTTGCCAAATGCATAAATTATTACCAGCCGATTATATTGTTTTCTTTATCTACTTCATTGCGGTGTCTGCTTATGGTTATTACATCTACCATAAAAAGAAATCGGCTACCATGAGCTCCAACGATTTTTTTCTTGCCGAAGGTTCACTTACCTGGTGGGCAATTGGTGCATCGCTCATTGCCTCTAATATTTCTGCAGAACATTTCATTGGCATGAGTGGTTCCGGTTTTGCTTTGGGGCTTGCCATCTCTACCTATGAATGGGCATCAGCTGCAACGCTCATCATTGTGGCGGTATTCATCATTCCGTTGTATCTCAAGAATAAGATCTATACCATGCCGCAGTTTTTGGCAAAAAGGTATAACGATAGTGTGAGCACCATTATGGCGGTGTTCTGGTTACTCGTATATGTATTTGTAAATCTCACTTCCATTATTTATCTCGGGGCATTAGCTATCTCTTCTATTTCGCCCATCAGTTTCGAATGGAGTATTGTTGGCTTAAGTGTGTTCTCCATTGTTGTTACGCTCGGCGGTATGAAGGTAATCGGCTATACCGATGTGATACAGGTGATCGTATTGCTGATTGGTGGATTGGTAACAACTTACCTGGCACTGTCACTTCTTGCAGATAAGTTTGGTTTTGATGGAAATATTTTAGAAGCATTGGGTGTGTTACGTAAAGAAGCACCCGATCATTTCCATATGATCTTCGATAAGTCTAGTCCGCATTACAAAGAGTTACCCGGCTTGTCGGTGTTGATTGGTGGAATGCTCATCAATAATCTTGCGTACTGGGGATGTAACCAATACATTGTGCAACGTGCATTGGGTGCCGATTTAAAAACTGCACGCAACGGAATTTTATTTGCTGCATTTTTGAAATTGTTGATTCCTGTTATTGCAGTGCTGCCCGGTATTACCATGTATGTGATGCACCAAAACGGTATGTTTCAACAGGAGATGGTGGATGCAGCAACAGGCAGCATCAAACCTGATCATGCGTATCCCACCCTAATGAATTTATTACCTGCCGGTTTAAAAGGTGTTGCCTTCGCTGCATTAACGGCTGCCATCGTTGCATCGCTGGCAGGTAAGGCCAACAGCATTTCCACCATTTTCTCACTGGATATTTATAAAAAGTATTTCAATAAAGATGCTGCCGATAAAAAGGTAGTGCGTGTTGGTCGTTGGGCGGTGATCCTTTCGATGGTTATTGCTGCAGTTATTGCACCTGCATTAAAATCACTAGATCAGGCCTATCAATTTATACAGGAGTATGTTGGTTTCTTTTCGCCCGGGGTATTAGCGATCTTTTTACTGGGTATGTTCTGGAAACGTACAACAGCTGCTGCTGCATTGGCAGGTGCGGTATTGACGATTCCTGTTTCAACCGTATTGAAATTTTTACCAACATGGACAAACGGTGCATTTCCCGATTATCCATTCCTCGATCGTATGACAATCACATTCTTCATCATTGCAGTAATGATGATTGTGATGAGTTTACTCAAGCCCAACAAACCCGGCGATACACATTCAATTGAAGT
>NZ_CAMLGT010000088.1 GCF_946479605.1 uncultured Lacibacter sp. | reverse complement strand
TCAATTTGTAACAGGATGGTGATGACAAATGCTGTGATGAGGCAAACAAGATCAATGGCACGTTCGGCCACAATAGTACCTACCAGTTTATCAGGCGCTACTTTTTCGTAACGGGCAAGAAGGGTGCATTTCAACACTTCGCCCAAACGTGGAAAAGCAAGGTTAGCAAGATAGCCGATCATAACAGCATTGAATACGTTAAATGTGCCGGGCTTATAGCCAAGCGGCTCCATCAGAATTTTCCAGCGTAATGCTCTTATATAATGACTAAGCAGAAGCATACCAAACACAGGAACAAATAACCAGTAATTGGCTTTTTGTAACGATAATTTGATTTGAGCCCAGCCCTTGTCATCAATACCTCGTGCCATCCACCACACAAGAAACAATCCAAGCCCAAGGAAAAATAAAAACTGTACAGCTAGGATGATTCTTTTCTTGAGCATAATGTGCCTGTCTAAAGTTTGTTCGATTCTTTTGGAAATACCACCCAGGGGTTAAAGGTTTTTGCCTTTTCAAAATCCATGGTGGCGTAAGATATGATAATTACCACATCTCCAACAGAACCCTGTCTTGCAGCAGGTCCGTTAAGGCAGCAAACACCACTGCCACGTTTTCCTTTTATGAGATAAGTTTCTAAACGATTACCATTGTTAACGTTCACCACCTGGATCTTTTCATACTCGATCATGTTGGCGGCGTCCATCAGGTCTTCATCTAACGTAAGACTGCCAACATAATGTAAGTTGGCTTCTGTAATTGTAAGACGATGGATCTTCGACTTTAATACTTCAATTTCCATTTGGCAAAGTTATGAGGAAAGTTTTTTATAAATACGTGGAACGAATGACGATGTACAAAAGCATAATTGGCAATTAATCTGTTTCTGTTAACAGCATATTATCAATCAGGCGCACTTCACCAAGATATGCTGCTGTTAAAGCAACTAATGGATCAGTACCGTTCCAGTTGTTAATTAATTCAAGCGTTTGTGCATGTGCTATTTCAGTATAATCAACACGAAATCCTTTTGCTGTAAGAAAGGATGCGGCTTCCTGTTTCAGTTGTTCCAGGTTTCCTTGCTGAAGTTTTGTTTTTAAATCTACCAATGCTTTTGAAATAGCGACTGCTGTTTGTCTGTCTTCTTTGTTCAACCGCATATTGCGGCTGCTCATGGCAAGCCCATCTGTTTCACGCAGGGTGGGGGCAATATGCAGTTTTGTACGGATGTGTTTTGTTTGTATTAGATGCCGAATGACCATGCATTGCTGGTAATCTTTCTGTCCCATAAATAAATGATCGGCATCAATAATGTTCAGCAGCCTGTGCATTACCTGACAAACACCCTGGAAATGCCCCGGACGGTATTTTCCCTCCAACACCGTTTCTAAAAACCCAAGATCGTAGTTCGGTGGGTTTTGTGTGCCGTTAGGATAAATTTCTGCCACGGAGGGAAGGAACAATACCTGAATCCCTGCATTCAGCAGCATTTCCACATCGGTACTGGTGGTAACAGGATATTTTTCAAAATCCTTTGGATCGTTGAACTGTGTGGGGTTTACAAAAATGCTGCAAACAGTTACATCGGCATGCTGCAGGCTTTGTTCAAGCAGGGATAAATGCCCCCGATGAAGGGCTCCCATGGTGGGCACAAAACCAATAGAGCAGCCGTTATTTTGCTGTAAACGGAGGTAATGTTGTAACTGCCAAACTGTATGAAAAATGAGCATGAGGGCTTGTTTTTAAGGGCAAAAGATGGCTAATACAGGGCTTTTGCATAAAATCCATTACCTTTGCACACCTTATTTAACAGGTAACGATTCTTTAACAATCAGTAATGGTAGCAGCAAAGAAAAGAATTTTATTCATAGCCAGTGAAATGTCTCCGTATCTGGAAGAAACAGATTTTTCTTCTATTGTAAATCAACTGGCAATAAAAGCAAATGATAGTGGTTTTGAGATCCGTTGTATAATGCCACGTTTTGGTGTTATTAACGAGCGTAGGCATCGTTTGCATGAAGTGGTAAGGTTAAGCGGTATCAACGTGTCGGTTGATAACGATGATTACCCGCTCCAGATTAAAGTAGCTTCACTACCCAATGCCCGCTTACAGGTTTACTTCCTTGAAAACGAAGATTTTTTCAAACGCAAGTTCATTTATCATGACGAAAATGAAAAATGGTTTGATGATAATGATCTGCGTTCCATCTTCTTCTGTAAAGGAGCATTGGAAACCGTTAAGAAATTTGGCTGGCCTCCTGACATTATTCATTGCAGTGGCTGGATGACAGGACTTATTCCCATGTATCTTCAAACAGCATATAAGAAAGAACCTGTGTTTGGTAACAGCAAACTCATCTACACAATTGGTCAGAATACGTTTAAGGAAAAACTTGGAGCCAAGTTTTTAAAGCTTGCAAATATTCATGCGAGCATTAAAGACAAAGATCTTGAACCATATAAAGAAGTAAACAACACGGCCATGTTTCGTGGTGGTGCTACGTATGCTGATGCTATTACATTTGGAGCTGAAAAGGTTGATAAAAAATTGTTGGAAGAGTTCAACAAAGTGCGTGGGAAGAAGGTGTTGCCTTTCAAGCCAGATGGTGATTTAACAGACTATTTACAACTATATACCGACCTTTCGTCGAAATAATATTGTCATCATTGTATGAATTTTCTCACACCGGAGATGCGCAAAAGACGTTCATTTTTATTTATTCCTATTGTTATTGTTTTATTGATCAGCAGTTGTACAAAAATTGAACGTACAACATTGGGTGGTGATCTGTTGCCAGGTAGCGACAGGCTTATAACCGACACCATGATCCTTCCGGTTGAAACAACCACCTTTCTTGAACAGGATTCATCGGTAGCTGATAAAGGTTACCAGCATATATTGGGTTATATCAATGATCCGATGTTTGGTACTACAACAGGTGCAATATACCTGCAATTGTTACCCACACTTTACCCCATCAGCTTTGCAGTGGCAAAGGATAGCCTGTTCCTTGATTCATGTGTACTTTCTTTATCCTACAACGGTTCCTATGGCGATACAAATGCTGTATCAAAAGTAAACGTGTACAAAATTTCTGACCCAACGTTTAAGGCAAGTACTTTGTACCGCCTTAATCAGTCGCCCTCTTTTTCAACAGGCGATTTCCTTGGCACAACATCTGTAACGGCAAGGGATATTAAGAGACCATACCGTGCAGCCTATAAAGATGATAGTGTAGTTAATCAATTACGTGTTCGCCTGAGTGATGCATTTGGCCGCTTATTACTCGACCAGGATAATATTACCGGTGCATTAAGAAATGATACTGCCTTTAAAAATTTCCTGAACGGGTTTGCTATTGTTCCTGATTCCACCACAAGTGGTAATGTGATCAATTATTTTCAGTTGAATACCGAAAACACAAGGCTCAATTTGTATTACCGCCAGCGTAACAGGGAAGGTAAAGACGATACAACGGTGATGCGTTTCACTTTTGTGTCTGATACGGTGCGAAGCGCAAATGCCAATAAAGTACACCGCAATTATGCAGGCAGTACTGTAGAACCATATTTGTCTTCGGCTAGCCCAACCAGTTTGGTTTACCTGCAAAGTGCGCCTGGACCGGCAGTAAGGGTAAAGGTGCCCGGGTTTGATACATTAGCAAATCGTCCCTATATTATTCACCGTGCAGAGCTGGTGGCACAACAGGTTTACCAAGGGCCTTTGGCTGTTGAAAATCTGTTTGTTCCTCCTTTCACACACCTCTTCAGTTATTCATCTACCAACCAGGTAGAGACAATTCCTTACGATAATTCATATTATTACAGCCTGTTTACTACAGGTCTTAATCCTAACCTGCGTGGCGATACGTTATTTAATATTGATCTGGGCTATACAGGCGGGGAAAATAATTTTATCAGGGATGCTTCAAATAACCTCATAACTGAGTACAGGTTGAACATGACCAGTTATGTACAGAATATAGTTATTGGTAAAACTATACGCAGGGACTTTAAACTTTCTGCTCCATATTATGCGGAGTACAGTGTTAAAAAATCAAGTTCAACATACATCAACCCGGTAGCTTTTGGCCGTGTTCAGCTTGGCGGCGGATCGCATCCAACGCAAAAAATGTATGTGCGTATCTATTACTCCAAGCAATAACTTTTGAATTATTCCATAACCTATCTTTGCGGCTTTCCGGGATAAACCACCGGAGTTTATAAACTCATTATTTTATGCCTTATTTATTTACATCTGAATCAGTTTCTGAAGGACATCCTGATAAAGTGGCCGACCAGATCAGTGATGCATTGATTGATAACTTTCTTGCTTTTGATGCGCAGTCGAAAGTAGCTTGCGAAACATTGGTTACAACCGGACAGGTTGTATTGGCTGGTGAAGTAAAATCAAAAGCATACCTGGATGTGCAGGAAATTGCACGTGGTGTAATTAAAAAGATCGGCTATACAAAAAGCGAGTACATGTTCGAAGCAAACTCATGTGGCGTGTTAAGCGCTATTCATGAGCAAAGTGCTGATATTAACCAAGGTGTTGACCGTAAGAAGAAAGAAGAGCAAGGTGCGGGTGATCAAGGTATGATGTTTGGTTATGCAACCAACGAAACAGAGCATTACATGCCATTGGCATTGGATCTTGCACACAACCTGTTAATTGAATTAGCAGCTATCCGTCGTGAAAAGAATTCGAAAATGCCTTACCTGCGTCCCGATGCAAAGAGCCAGGTAACATTGGAATACGATGATAACAATCGCCCGGTTCGTATTGATGCGATTGTAATTTCTACACAGCACGACGATTTTGATGCTGAAGCAAAAATGCTGGCAAAGATCAAGGCTGATGTGATTAACATCTTGATCCCACGTATCAAATCAAAATACAAGAAGTACGCTAAGTTATTCAACAACGATATTAAATACCACATCAACCCAACAGGTAAGTTTGTAATTGGCGGACCTCACGGTGATACTGGTTTAACTGGACGTAAAATCATTGTTGATACATACGGTGGTAAAGGTGCACACGGCGGTGGTGCGTTCAGCGGTAAAGATCCTTCTAAAGTAGATCGTTCTGCTGCTTATGCAACACGTCATATTGCAAAGAATCTTGTTGCTGCCGGTTTGTGTGATGAAGTACTGGTACAGGTATCGTATGCAATTGGTGTAGCAAAACCAACTTCTATTAACGTAAATACATACGGCACTGCCAAGGTTGATTTGAGCGATGGCGAAATTGCGAAGATCGTAGAAGGTATCTTCGACATGCGTCCTTACTTCATTGAGCAGCGTTTGAAATTGCGTAACCCGATCTACAGCGAAACTGCAGCTTACGGTCACATGGGTCGTGTTCCTGAAGTGGTTGAAAAAACATTCAAAAGCCCCGATGGCAAAGTGAAGAAAGTAAAAGTAGAGTTGTTTACCTGGGAAAAATTAGATTACGTATCGAAAGTGAAAAAAGCTTTCGGTTTAAAATAACCCAAACAAAACCATCAATGTGGTTCAACCCATAAACCGAAAGGTTTGTGGGTTTCTTTTTTCTGTTTCTTTGCAAGGTGAAACAGTTCCGTCAAAAACAACAGCGTCCTAAAAAATCTTCATTGGTAGTTGGCCGTATTGCCGTGCTTGAAGCCTTGCAGGAAGGCAAGCAACTCGATCGTATTTACATGCAGAGTAATTTGCGTGGTGATGTAGCCGATGAAATTCAAAAACTGGCTTATAAACAACAAGTGCCCATCAACAAAGTACCTGTTGAAAAGCTGAACAGTTTTAATGTAAACGATCATGAAGGTGTTGTTGCTCAACTGTCGAAAATCCGTTACCAGGATCTGCAGCAGGTAATTGATTGGGTTGTAGAGAAAGGCGAGGTTCCCCTATTTGTTATTCTTGATGGTGTTACCGATGTACGTAACATCGGCGGTATTGCACGCACGGCTTTGTGTTGCGGTGCACAGGCAATCATCATTCCGGATAAAGGGGTGGGGGCATTGAACGAAGATGCAATACTTACCAGCGCCGGTGCATTGGAGCAAATTGCTGTTTGCCGTGTAAACAGTTTAATGAAAGCGGTGGATGATTTGCATCTCAACGGCATAAAAGTACTGGCCAGTGAAATGACGGCGAAGAAAAGTATTTACGAATGCGACTTTAAAGAGCCTTGTGCCATTGTAATGGGGGGAGAAGAAAAAGGTGTTTTTCCAGGCTTGATGAAGATTTGTGATGAAACTTTCAAAATTCCTATGAAAGGAGATTTTGAAAGTTTAAATGTAGGTGTAGCAACGGCCATGATCTTATATGAGGCAATGAAGCAACGGGGGTAATTAAACGAACCTCATGTATAATCATTATTCTGCAGCAAACAGCTGCTAAATGCTTGCAGCTTGTATCAAATGTGGATTATTACTCATCCAGTCATAGCATTCTTTAATAGCTGTTTCAACAGGTGTTTGTGGCATATCTAATTCTTCAATGGTATCGGAACAATCAACATACAGTTTGTCGCAGGCAATTTTTGCGGTAGGGTAACTGATGAGTGGTTTGGTTCCCATCAGTTCGCCCCGTAAACCACTTAAAAAACCTGCCAGCTGAATAATGTTGTTTGATAGTTTGTAAGGTGGTGGCTGAACACCCACAACTGTTGTTACTTTTTCAAAAAACTCCCGATAAGTAAGATTTTCATTTCCGGCAACATAATATTTGCCTACATGTCCTTTTTCAATACTGTTGGCAATGGCAGTAGCAACATCTCTTACATGTACAAAGTTTCTTCCGCCTCCGGTATAAAATTTCAGTTTGTTTTTTGCAAGCGCAAGAATAAGCCTGCCTGATGATGGTAAAGAATCGTATGGGCCAATCATGAAAGTTGGAAGTATAGCTAATGCAGGCAAACCTTCCTGGTGTGCTTTGCTCAATACCAGTTGTAATGCAATGTATTTTGAATCTACATAATCAAGACCATACTTTGCCCCGGCAAATGGTAAGCTGTGATTTGTTTTTTTACTCCCCGGAGCATTGCATGAACTCCCGGAACCAATATAAATAAGCCGGTGAATACTGAATTTTTTCACAGCATCTATAATGTTTCTTGTGCCTTCAATATTTACTTCCCTGATCTTTTGAGACCGTGAAGGCCAGTACTCTGTAATAGCTGCGGCATGAATCACGACATCATATTCCTGTACGGCTGCTTCTACTGATTCAGGATCGAGTATATCGCCAAAATGTTTTCTGATAGGAAGATCCTGCAATGTTTTTGTGTAGGATCTTGTTTGAATAAATACACCTACCGGATAACCACGCTCTACCAATAAACGCACAAGATTACTTCCAAGTAAACCTGTAGCACCTGTAATAAGTATTCGCATATAGTTATGATTTGGGTAAGAAAATGCAATACCATGCCGTATGTTTTTTCAAGACAGCTGTATTGTTGTTGCCTGTTTAAGAATGAAAGAAGTGGCTGTTTCCTTTACTAAAAATCAATCTGGTAACTCAATACCGGAACAATACCTGATTGTGTTTTAAATGTCCATTTGTTTGTTGATGGATCATATCTTCTGCTGAGACCGTCCATGTTTTGTTGCGCAAAAATATTTTGAATGTCGAGCGCCAGTTGCCAGCTGATCTTTTTCTTGTCCTTACGCAGCGATATACGGCCATCGGTGCGCCAGTATGGACGAATAAAATCAGAATAAGGATTTGTTTCATCCAGCACCGGCTGTCTTGTGCTTCCGTTTTGTATTGCAGCAAGAGGGGAGAGGGGCACGCCACCATTGTATAACATTTTCCAACCCGCCTGCAATACTTTGTTCTTTTTCAGTTTCCATTCTTTAGCACCTACCCATGAGCCGCTTGTGTGTGAGTTAAACCTGGTATTATATGTTTTGCCATTGAGTGGAGAATATTTTGAATCGAATACAGAAAAAGAAAGAAGCATCGACAAGCCTTTTGAAAAGAATTTTTCAAGTAACAGATCAACACCTGTGTTTGTACCTGTGCCTTTGCTTACCAATGCTTCGTTTGCATAACCTTCTATTTCATTCAGCAACCAGTAAGTACGGTTCACATCATTTACAACCGGAACCTGGAACAGACGTTGATGATACAGTTCTGCATGAAAACGCCATCTGTTTCCCAGCAATTGATCGTATGCCAGTATGTAGTGATGCGAACGCATCATCTTCAGATCCTTGTTGGGGAACATATTTCCCGATTGATAGAAATAAGAACCAAGTGGCAATGTTTTACTGTGCAATCCATAGGCAGCTGTAAGATTACTCTTTGCTGAAAAACGATATTGTATTGAAAGACGAGGATCAACAACAAACTGTTTATTCAACGCAAAGTACATGGTATGCACACCGGGATTAATGATTAACCGGCTTGTTGGTTTTAATCCAAACTGTATATAGGGTTGCAGCAGTAATGTATTTCCTTCACCCATGATCACGTTGGGTTTGTAACTGTTGCTTCCATAATTCCATTCGCCTTTATTGAATGTATAATTCAGGAAGTTTGCATATACGCCTGTTTTCATATTCAGCATATCATTCATCTTTAATGAGTAGCTGATGGCTGCTGAAACACGATTGTTTTTATACAGTTCGTCATTCACTTTTGTAGCAACCTGTTGCTTGGTTAATGTATCATCAACCCAGGTAATCTTTTGTCCCATTACTGCAAAAGATGTTTTGAGAAATGACTTGCTGTTGAGTTTTATTGTGTTGCCAATACCTGCTGCACCCATCCATGTGCGGCTATCGTACACAGCATAGTCGTCGTATTGTTTCCACAATGCTGTGTCTTCAACTGAAAGAAAGGTTTCTTTACTGTATCCACCCATTCCCCAGATATTTGTCTGCACCGTATTCTTTTTGTTGTTGAAGGCTACATTGAATGATACATCGGTAAACTTGTTCCGTTCACGCTCATCAACAAGGTGTAAACCAAATGCATTCAGGATATCAAGAAACGAATAACGGTAATTGATCAGGTATGAACTTCTTCCTTTTTGAATCGGACCTTCTGTTGCAAACTCCAGGCCGATCATACCGGCTTTAAACGTATGTTCTGCTTTTTGCTGGTTACCCTTGCGGAAGTGTACATCAAACGCACCACTTAACACATCCCCATATTCTGCAGCCAATGCTCCGGTATAAAAATCAGAGTTATCAAGTACACTCAGGCTGAAGATGGTGATGCCGCCGCCACTGCTGCCTTTTCGTGCAAAGTGATTGGGGTTGGGTATATCAAGCCCTTCCAGCCGCCAGTTCATACCCATTGGATTGTTGCCACGTATCACAATATCATTACGGCTGTCACGGCTGGGTTGCACACCGGGGAAACCCATGGCCATGCGTCCAGGATCATTTGCACTTGCAGCAAAACGCTGTGCTTCTTCTGCTGAAAAAGAACGGCCACTTACTGTTGCATATTTATTGATCGGTTGTTTCGGATTTCGTATACCGGTAATAGTGATCTGCCCAAGGCTTTTCTTTTCTTCCGACAGTGTTATTTGCAGATCGGGTTCTTTGGCTGAGTTGAGAATAAACTGATCAGTAAGATATACTTGATAACCAACAAAACTAACCTGCACACGCACACGGCCAACCGGAACTTGCCTCAACAGAAAATAACCTGCTGTATCGGTCATTGTAGATAGTTGTGTTTCTGCAATCATAACCGTTGCGCCTTTTATAGGCGATTGTGATTCGGCATCTACAACACGGCCACGAATGGATTGCGTGGGTTGTTGTGCTTTTATTTCAGCTGTTGCGGAAATAAAAGAAAGAATGAATAGTGAAAAATATCGCATGGTTGTTTGATTTAGTTGGTGATGGGGGTATGTGTTCCGGTTAACTGAAAAATTCAAGGAGTACAGGAAAACTCAGCTTCAATTGCTTTGCTTGTTTAGATCGTCTGAATAACCGTACAATAAACCAGTTCCAAAGTCGATCGCTGCGTTTCAACTTCGGTGCAACAAACCAAGGTTCTTCTTCACCGGTTTCTTTACACCTTTCTTCTTTAAGAATGTATTTGTAATCGCCTTCCTTTTGGGGGTCAAAATTCTGTTCCATAATTTACTGTGTTATTTTGTATGTGATTTGGGTTATTTTTTCTGTTTAAACCGTTCAGCAAAAGCAAAGGATAATCCCACCGAACTGCGGTAATCAAAAAAGCTCAGTTCCGGATCATTCAGTTTTTTTGAGGCTAATACCTGTAATTGAATTTTCAAATACTTCCATCCGCCACGGATAGTAAATGATGGCTCAAAAAAGACAGCGTTTTTATTTGTTGAAATGGCCTTTAGCATTTGATCATCGGTTGAGCCGGCTGTTGTGTTGTTCTTTATTTTTCCAAAACTTACATTGCTCAAAGGCAGAGCAACTGCAGCATCAAACCCATTTGTGGTAATTCCGAACGATGGTTGAATAAATGCTTTAATAAACGACAATTCAGATGTGCCTCCTTTGCTGCCTTCGTAATATTGATAGGTTTCATCGGCATATTGATGGCTTTGATTGCTTTTGCCAATGCCGCCATACACTTCAAAAACAAAATGTTTTTGTATAGGCTTGTAATAACCTATGGCCATATCAAAGTAGTTGCCTTTTCCGTTTGCATCATCAACTTCATCCTTCACAGTTGAATAGTTGGCCATTACAGCAAACTGCTTTGAGAAAGCGTATGCGACTTGTATATCTGTTCCTGTTCCTATGTCGTTCGAAATATTGGCATTTACTCTTATTTCGTTCTTCTCTTTAAAAAGCGGGATATTTTGTGTTGGGGGAACATAATAATAGTGTGTACAGCTTATCAGTAAACAGGAGCAAATAATGATAGCGGACAATTGGTAACAAAATCGATTCTGCAAACCGAATGTACCGGGCGTGTGCGTCAATATCTTTTTCATTGTTTCGGTTTTGGTGATTGAATGATGTTTACAGACCAACAACCTGCAGTATTGCCGTTGCAATGCTGTGTACTTGTTGATTTATTCAAATGGGTAATCTTGTTTTTATGATATCAGAATTTGGAAGCGCTTTTCGAAGGAGATGATCCGCCAGTTTCTAAGCCAGGTTAAAAGCTGGCAGATCTGTGGTGGTAAGAACAGGATTATCTTTTTGAGTTAAAAAACCAGCCTGCTTTAAAACCTACATAAACAAAACGGGCGAAACCTTCTTCATTTGTGTTGTATTGAGTGGTTTTAGGCATCAGGTTGTTTAGCCCGATATTATAATTCATCGATAATTGAAACCCGGATTTGCTTTGGAATCCTGCAAGAACATTGGCTCCAATATCAACAGACCGCATATCATCATCTTTTGTATTGCCGAAGTTTATTTTTTCTCTGCCGGTTGATAGGCTGTTGTTTGTGGACGAGTAGTTGATGGTATCTTTATTACCTGCAATAGCAAATGCAATTGCAGGACCGGCACCAAAGAAGAAGTTGCCTTTGTTTGTTCTTGTATTGTAGATAAAGTTCACAGGGATTTCTAAATAGTGAGGCCTTGCTCCGGCTTCTACTTTTTTCACATCTGTAGTTGGGTAGGCTTCGTAAAAATATACTTCCTTAGCTCCCTTTTGTATGTAGTTGATACCAGGTTGAATTGAAATTGTTTTTCCTATCGGAAAGTCAAAAATAAAACCGGCCGTTCCGCCTATTGAAATATCTGCCCGTTCTTTATTTCCTAATCTGTCTTTTCCGGTAGCTTGTGAAAGAGTCATTCCAGCCTGAAACCCAACTTTTGTTGATTGGGCTGCAGATGGCCCAAGCAATAAAAATGACGAAGCGATAGATAGTAACGTCTTTTTCATTGTTTCTGATTTTAGTAGTTAGTGAATGCTGTCAATTGACAAAACAAACCTACTTTCAGAGAAAGCTTATTCCTAATTGCTGAGCACGGCCTATGAAATTCAATTGGCAGACATACCACAAAAAGGTATACATACTTTCAATGAGGTATTGCGGTTTGCAAAAAAACTGTCTATCTTAAAGGGAATAATTAATTTCTGCAAAACAGAGATTGACCAGTTGCAGAAAAGCCCAAAACCAGAAAGTCATGGATACGAGTCACCCACAGGTGCTGTTATTTCAGTACATTAAAACATCGTTGCCTTCTCATATTTCCTTAGTTGATCAGGTGGCCGACCTGCTCAACATCAGTAACGACAGTGCTTACCGCCGCATCAGGGGGGAGAAGGAGATCTCTTTATCGGAGTTAAAAACCCTCAGTGAGCATTTTAAAATATCACTTGATCAGGTGCTGCAATTGCAGAATGAATTAGTAGTGTTTCGGGCTCCTGAGATAAATGCGGATAAAATATCTTTTGAAGAATACCTGAAAGCCATGTTGCAGTACATGAAGTATTTCAACACATTCAGCAACAAACGGATGCTTTATTTCTGCAAGGACATTACTTTTTTTCATTTTTATCTCTATCCGGAGATTGCTTCTTTCAAAACATTCTTCTGGAGTAAAACAATCAAGGACCTTCCTGAGTATAAGAGCAAATTGTTTTCGCTTGATGAGTATCCGCTGCACGAATGTTTTAAGCTTGGGCAGGAGATCATCCGTGAGTACAATAAGATACCCTCACTTGAATTGTGGAATGCCGAAAGCATCAACAGTACATTAAGCCAGGTGAGGTATTATAAAGAAGGCGGTTATTTTAAAAACCCCGGAGAGCTGAACATTGTGCTGGATTCATTTCAAAAATGCCTCGATCATATTGAACTGGAAGTGGAACGGGGTATTAAGTTTATGCCCGGCGATGCAGAAATTGTTTATCGTGCACCTCTTCAGTTTTATGTGAACGAGGTCATCATTGGCAGCAATACGATCCTGATTGAACTGAATGAAGAGAAGCTTTCTTTTGTTACATACAATGTGCTCAGCTATCTTATTACCAAAGATGCACGGTTCAACGAGAAAGCTTTTGCCAACTTCTTTACTCTCGTAGGACGTTCATCGCAGATTAGCGGAACGGGTGAAAAAGACCGCAACCGTTTCTTTAATGCCATGCGAGAGAAGGTGCATGCCCTCCGGGTTTAATACCGCTCTCTTCGCTTAATTTTGTGCCTCGTT
>NZ_CAMLGT010000087.1 GCF_946479605.1 uncultured Lacibacter sp. | reverse complement strand
AGTGGGGCATGCTGGCACACTTGATCCCCTGGCAACTGGCTTACTCATCCTCTGCACTGGCAAATTCACCAAACGCATTAATGAATACCAGGCCCGTGAAAAAGAATACACCGGCACATTTACCATTGGTGCTGTTACTCCCACATACGATCTTGAAAGCGAACCTGAACAGCATAAAGATTTTTCTTTCGTAACACCTGAACTCATTGATGAAACAACCAAACAATTCATTGGTGATATTATGCAGGTGCCACCAACACACTCAGCTATTAAACGTGATGGCAAACCTGTTTACTTAATGGCACGAAAAGGTGTGGATGTTGTGCTTGAACCAAGACCGTTGCACATTGCTGCATTTGAAATCACCGCAATTGAATTACCTGTTCTGCATTTCCGTGTAGTATGTTCAACAGGTACCTATATCCGCAGCCTGGCACATGATTATGGAAAAGCATTGGGTTGTGGTGCACATCTCAGCAGTTTACGCCGCACACGCATTGGAGAATTTACAACCGAACAGGCAAGAACATTACCTGATACGTTAGAATGGATCAAAGAAATGAAAGCTGGATTCCCTGCAGCTGAATAAGATCATTACCATTGGAACGGATAACCAATACCCAAAGAGATATTAATGTTTTCATAACGCCAGTTGCGGCTTGCATCGGATCGGCCAAAGAGATTACTGAAACTAACTTTCGGTACACGCCATCCGTCATTCACATCCACATAAGGATAAGCAGGATTCTTTAAACGGTAACCAATATCAACACGTATAAGGAAAAGGCCTACAAAATCAAGACGAAAACCTGTGCCCACACTCACACTCATATCACGGTAAAGATTCTTCAACTTAAACACAACTGTATCGTTACCAATATTGCTTTTGTTACGGAAGTTCCACACATTACCAATATCGGTAAACAATGCTCCACGCAGGATCAATGTATTTGGCCAGATACTTAAAATATTATAACGGTATTCTGCATTTGCTTCAATCATCATATCGCCAGAGCGACTGAAAAACTGGTTACGCCCTGTACGTATATCGGCCACACTTGCACCAGGACCAATACTTCGCAATGGCCATGCACGCATACTGTTGGGTCCGCCGCCTGCGAACTGTTTAAAGAAAGGCATACTGGAGGTGTCGTTATCATACAAATAACCGGTGCCAATGGCTCCACGAAATACCCAACGCTCTAAGTTTGTCCCTGGGCGCAATATCTGGTATTTGTATTCTGCATCTGCCTTTACATACTCAAACAATTCCTTATCAAAAAGAGGAATCACTTTTTTGAGGCGACCAAACAATGCACCTGATTCCTCAAAGTTTACACGAAAGGCTGACAGATGATTCAGTCTATGCTTGTTTTGAAATCGCTTGGTAAAGTTAGCATTCACATTGCCCAATACAAACCCCTGGTTAAAGGAGTTACGCAGAAACACATTACTGTTCAGCTGTTCCTGGAATGATTGAGAGATATCGTACAGTTTTACATACTCAATATTTACGGGGCTTAAACGCCAGATAGCATTTCGTGGCGTTTGAAATTGCCAGCCAAATGTTGAGCTGACGGTGGTTAATGCAAACAAACCATTTTGATTGATGTTCCTGTCAATAAATGAAACGGAAGACGTAAGGAATGTTTTACGGTTCAACCATCGTCTGCTTTTACGTGTAAACAACCAGGATGGAATACGTGGCGAAGTAAGCGAGTTGCTAAAGGTTAATTCTGTTGCCTGCAAACCCGAATTGATAGGAGGAAGACCCAGTTCAATACCTGCCCGCACACTGTTATTCATCTGTATGCCCTGCTTGGCAATATTCCGGTCCTGCAAACCAAAGTTTACACCAAAACCAACAAGGTTGCCGGCCGTTGCCAATGCCGATTGCACCTGGTTAAACACACTTTCCACGTTTGTACTGAAAGTAAACCGCTTGTAGGGTATCAGGAAAAGATCATAATCAATAGAGAAGGAATCATCAACAGCGATCTTTGGTTGAATCCTGATGACCTGCCATACATTCAGCTTATTTAATTCATCAGCTGTTTGGTTCACTTTTAATGAACTGAACAGGCTATCGGTCCGTAAACGGAGGTTACGGCGAATAAAAGCAGGTTTAAATTTTCCTTCCTGGAAACGCACCGTAATGTTGTTCCGCACACTATCAATATACTTCACTGAATCGACGATCTCACCGCCTTTGTATTCTGGATATACCACAATATTGCGGTTGTAATACTGTCGGAAAATAGAATCTTTCAAATTGGGTTTGGTGCGTATGTACACATTGATCAATGGATTTTTTCTTCGCTCCATTGCTTCCTGGAACACTTCAAACTGGCGGATCGGATCAAAGCCCAGTGTAGGATCGAGCAGCGCAAGAAAAACAGTATCAACATCTGCATAGATCGCATCACGGGTCATGTTATAATAACCATTATTCCTGTACAATTCAATCAGCCGGTTCATTTCCAGTGATATCAGTTCTTCACTAAAGGCCATTCCTTTTTTCAGGTAACTCTGACTGTTGTGTTGAATGGTGAGTTCCCTTATGGGATTTATCTGAACACGGTTTGAATCGTTTGGAATGAGGGCAATCGAATCAATACGGAAAACAGGCCCGGTATTTACAGTAAATTTTGTGGCTACACGTTTTTGCAAACGGTCGGGGTTGTTTCGGTAAATGGAATCAAGAACAGTATCAACTGTAACCTTTCCGTTGAAATAACCCATTGTCTGCAGATAGATCTCCATGTTACGGGCACTCTGGTTGGCATAGGTTGTATCAAAAGCTGCTGGTTGTTCCAATCGTTTTAATACAATCCAGCTTTGTTTTACAGTGAGCCGCATACTGTCATCAAGCTGTGTTTCAAGGCCATCTTCCAGCAAAGTGAGTGAATCCTTACTGAGTTTATTATTCACCACCTTTATCTCATTGGTATAAACAAAGGGTTTATCTTTTGGATATTTCTTTACTTTGGTGTACTGTCGCCTTGTAGGAGTGGTTAACTTAAGGACGCCGCAAGAGGATAGCAATTGCAATACTAAAAAACCGGTAAGTATGGTAGTGGCGGCCCTGGTGAAACTCATAAAATAATGATCGATGCTCAGTAAAAATGAAATCAAATATATCCAAAGTTTAGGCCATAAAAAAAGAAGGGATGAAGAAGGCCTTTTTTTACTGGAAGGAAGCAAGATGGTGGCTGAGCTGATCATGCATTATCCATCGCAGATCGTTCGCTTATACGCCACTGATACCTTTTTTCAACAACATCCTGCGGCCACGGCAATAGAGCAGCATCAGCAGGTAACAGAAGATGAGCTGGCCCGTATTTCCCAACTGCAAACGCCTAACCAGGCATTGGCGGTACTGCGTTATTTTACCCCGGAAGAATTTCAACAACCAGTAAACAGCTGGGCCTTGGCGCTTGATGGCATTCGTGATCCCGGCAATATGGGCACCATCATCCGGCTGGCCGATTGGTTCGGCATTCAACAGATCATTTGCTCACCTGATTGTGCTGATATTTACAATCCCAAAGTGGTGCAGTCAACCATGGGCAGTATTATGCGGGTGAAGATGTTTGAAAAAGAATTACCATCGTTCCTGTCGCAACAACAGGTAACGGTTGCCGGTGCTGTTTTAGGAGGAGAGGAGCTTGCTTCATTTCGCTTTCCCGCAGCTGGTATTCTTGTTATTGGCAATGAATCGAACGGCATCAGGCCCGATGTGCTTGCCACACTCAGCAACAAACTGATGATTCCACGTTTTGGCGAAGCAGAATCGTTGAATGCAGCGATTGCCACAAGCATCTTTTTGTGGGAGTTGAAAAGAGGATAAGCTTTTGCCACAAAGACGCTAAGGCACAAAGGATGAATGATGCTGTGTTATGATAGCAGATGCGACAGTATTTTATTGAGTATTTATTTCGTCATCTTTCTTTGTGCTTCTTTCTGTCTTCGTGGCTTTGTGGCAAAACTCACGACGCTGAAATACCAACCCGGCATTTTACAAATTCATTCCGCTCTGCTTCATTAAGCATGAATTGAGCAAGATCACCTGCATTTACATGGTTTTTATTTGGTTTTGGCGGATAATCTTTTGCGACGATATAATTACCGGTCGGGCCTTCGTTGATAATATCTGGGCTGCATAGAAATGTCCAGTTAAGATCAGAATTTTTCAAATGCTCAAATGCTTTGCGGTGCTCATTACCCACAGGTAAATATTCTTCGGGATAATTTTTCTGATCAATGATCAACGAATGCTCATCAAAATTCAAAATGCTCATATTGCCCAACGCTACTATGCGGTTGATACCTGCCTTGGGCATTTGCGCTACAATTGTTTTCATACCAAGCGACCGGGCCTTGTCTGTACCATCAAAAGCACCACCAATTACACTGATCACTACATCGCAACCTTGCAGTGCAGCCAACACATCTCCCTCATCAAACAATGCACCTTTTATTTTTTCAAGTTTCTCATCATCAATGTTCAGCTCATGTACATTACGGCCAAATGCTTTTACATGATAACCACGCCATAATGCCTGCTTTACCACCTGCACACCCACCTGGCCGGTTGCACCAAATACAACTACTTTCATACGATCTTGTTTATATCCTTGAAATTACTACAGGATGCTGACATTGTTAAAATTTATCGCCCGGCCAACCTCTGCAAAAGAATCGCAATCTTTGCAGGATAAATCAACAGCTTTGAAGCAAGTTTATTTTCTACTTTTTTTTATTACAGTATCTGCTCTTGTAAAAGCACAGAAGATCGACAGTCTTTTTTTTAACCTGTACACCGACAGTTTAAAAAAAGGATCGTGGAATTATATTAATGTGGATGCAAAACTCAGCAATGGAAAATACATCCCACTTACACAAGAGCAACTAAGCTTTAAAGTGAGTAATGGCAAACTGCAGGGCAATAGTATATGGATAGATTGGGACTTTGCTGACGATTCTGTTGTGGTGGCTGTTGAATTGAAACAAAATCCATCTGTACACAGGAGCATCACTATCTGGATAAAGAAACAGGATCTGCAAATGAATATACCTGTTCATGATTCTTTATTGCAACAGCTCAACAACCGGCCTAAAACATCAACATCAAAAAAGAAGAAAGGTAAAAATTAATTGCCGCCTGTTTTCTTTTTCACCGGTGGTTTAGGTGCCGGTTTTTTGGGAGTAGTTTGTTTTACAGGCGCAGGTTCTTCTGGTACTTCCCCGTATTTCAAACGATTGGTAAACTCAATTGCTTCAGGTATCGGCGCTTCTCCATCTTTCAGTTTAAAGTCGAACACTTTATCAATATGCACCCACTGTCCGTTTGTCCATTTAAATCCTTCGTAATCACCATCGGGAATTAAGGTGTAACGTTTGCCGGGTTCATTTGTTTCTGAAATAAGATGATCAAAAATGATCATATCCAGTTCTTCATCGTACTGCACTCTTGCACGGGCATCTTTTTTATACTCCATCAAAAAGCGGTTGATGGCAGGTTTTGGTATTGAATCATTATCAAACGAAAAAGCAGCCGGTTTTCCAAACATGGGTGCTCCATTATCATCAAACCACATTACATCCAGCCATTTTTTTGTAGTGCGTGAATCATTTTCATCGTAACCAAAAAGTGTATAGAATTTACGTCCGTTATGTTCTTTTTCAAGAATACGATAGTACACTGCGCCGATCCACCACATGTTGCTGGCAACGGTATCCACATCATTTGTAATAAACTGATCGGCATCACGAAGTGGAATAAATTTTTCTTTTCCTGTTGCATTTCGCATTTGAATAAACCCTTTTTGCCTGCAATAATCATCATCTCTTACCACCTGCCAGGTGAAAATGCGGAAGGAGCTATCGGGGCTGTAAACTTTTGAAATGGTTTTTAACGAATCAAACGGAAACTGAAATGATTTATCCTGGATGAGTGCCCGAACCAATATGCGGGTGAAATTGCTGTCGCTGCGGAAACGTACTGCCGCATCTTTGCCACGTACGATGTCGTAACCATAACGCTTGAGTGAATCTTCACGAAGCTTGAATTGCTTTAACTCAGCAGGAGTAAGTTGTTGTGCTGAAGCAACAAGTACAAACGAAAGACAGAAAAGGGTAAACAGTTTTTGCATCAACGTATTAACTGATTCAGGACAAAATTATTGTGTTTTAAGCTTTGCTGCTGAGGGCAGTGGCAAATGCTAACAAATCTTTATAGTGTGCATCCACCGTTGATGGGTCGGGGTTCTCTTCGGGTCTTGTAGGAAGATAAACAGTAAAAGCACCAATCTTACGGCCAAACCACATATCATTGGGCATATTACCCACCATAATTGACTTACTGAAATCAACAGCGGGAAAATCCTGCCTGGCCTGATAAGCCATACCGGGATTAGGCTTGCGGTTGATGTGTTTATTATCTGTTTCAGGACAGAAATAAATTTTATCAATACGGCCACCGTTTGAAGTAACCTCCTGCAGCATGTTTGTATGAATATCCTGTAAGTCTTCCAGTGTCATTAATTTCTTACCTACTCCTGCCTGGTTGGTAACAATAAAGATGCGTGGAAATAATTCCGCTAATAGTTTGATGGCTTCCAGCACACCGTCCATGAAATGAAATTCATTCCAGTTTTTGATATAATCGGCCACCACATCACGATTGATCACTCCATCACGGTCGAGAAATAAGGTCCAGTCTTTATCTATAAGCGGTAATTCTTTGTGCGGCATGGGCATGAAATAAGCTGTATTTGCAGGATGATTTGTTGGCAATGTTGTATGGATCATAGCTTAGCTTTTTGCAGCGAAATAACGTTCTTCCACCAGTTGACAAATGATATGCCCCAGCATAATATGGCTTTCCTGTATGCGTGGAGTTATTTTTGATGGCACATTGAACAGGTGATCGCTCAACGGTTTCAACTGTCCACCGGTTTCGCCGGTAAAACCAATGGTGATCATTCCTTTTTCCTTCGCTGCTTTAAATGCTTCAATGATGTTGGGCGAATTGCCTGAGGTTGATAAACCAACCAGCACATCACCTGTATGACCAATGCCTTTCACCAAACGGGCATACGCCACTTCAAAACTATAATCGTTGGCAATGGCTGTTAGATACGATGTATTTACATGTAACGCTTCGGCGGGCAATGCTTCACGATCGAGGTAAAAACGACCGCTGAATTCTGCTGCTAAATGCTGTGCATCGGCAGCGCTGCCACCATTTCCACAGAAGAGAACTTTTTTTCCGTTGCGGAATGCATCAACAATCATGTTGCTGATAGCATCCAGCTTTGCAATTACCGTTTCATCGTTGAGGAGTTGCTGTTTTACAGCAATGGAATCAAGAATAACCTGTTTGATCTGTTCGCTCATGCTGCAAATGTAAATGAAAAAGAAAAGCTGCAAGCTCTTAGCTATTAGCTGCGAGCCAATACAAATCTCTGTGAACTTTACTACTCTGCGTGGGGTCTCAAACGCCAGATAAGTATGGCATATTTAAGCAAGCTGAAGAATGGCAGTTGTCATTTTATCCCATCCGTATTTCTTTTTTTCTTCTTTTAGATTGGGAAGAAAATGAGCAGCACCTGTTTGCATGTATTCCTGCATAGCTGCTGCAATAGCGTCAACAGTTGGTTCACAAACTAATCCTACTTTTCCCTGCGGGACAAATGCAGGCAGGCCACCAACGTTTGTAACGATCATGGGAATTTCAAAATGATAGGCAAGGGGAGTAACACCGCTTTGTGTGGCATTGCGATAAGGCTGCACGACAGCATCAGCAGCGCAGAGATAATATTTTACTTCGCTATCGGCAATGAATTCTGTTTTTAAGATAAGATCATCTTTAATGCCGAGTTGATCAATTAATTCATCGTACTGTTTTCTGTCTTCGTAAAACTCTCCTGCTATTAGAAGTTTGAAGTTTTTAGTTTTTAGTTCTGAGTTCTTTAGTTTCGAAAATGCTTCTAATAGTAAATCTAAACCTTTGTATTTACGGATGAAACCAAAGAAGAGAAATACAAATTCATTCTGACCGATAGTAAGATGTTCTCTTGCTTCCTGTTTTGAAACAGCATTGCCAAACACATCATACAACGGATGCGGTTGCAATACTGCCGGTTTTGATTGTGTGAAGGTTCGAAGATCGGTGAGCACTTTCTCACTCATGGTGATGAATGCATCAACGGGTTTGATGAAATAGTTGGTGAATGCATGGTCACCGAAACGTTTTTCATGCGGCACCACGTTATCCGCAATACAAATGACCTTTGTGTGTTTGTTTGTTTTGATGCGGCGAAGGATTGTTCCTAAAGCAGGCCCCATCAACGGCAACCAATAACGAACAACAACAATATCTGGTTTCTGTTTTTTGATTTCATTGCCAACTGCTAACCAGTTGAGTGGATGAATAGAGTTGACTTTTGTCTTGATGTTGAGATCTGCAGGCGCTGGCTCGGACGAATATTGTGTTGTACCGGGAAATAAAAAGCCGGGGTATTGCAGGCTGAATGAATAGATTGTTACATCATGCCCCTCGTTTTGAAACTGCCTTGCCAACCGCTCATTGAAAATGGCAATTCCGCCACGAAGAGGATGGGCCGGGCCGAGGATGATGATTTTGGATAGATTCACGGATGACACTGATATAAGCTGATGTTAACGGATTTGTTTATGCTCGTTGGTAAAAACTTTTCGTTTAAATGAAGGCTTCTCTCCGAAAAACAAAAGTAACCCAATCTCGTATTCTGTAGCTTTTAAATAATTAGTCAACTGTAATTCGTGTTCCAATATAATTCCTCCTTCACCAGCTTTTAATTCCAATATACAAATGTTTTCAACCAATATGTCAGCAAAATAACTGCCGACCTGCCTGTCATTATAAAACACTTTAATAGGAGTTTGTTGAACGGAGTTCAATCCATTATTCTGCAATTCAAACATCAGTGCATTTTCATACACTTTCTCCAGAAAGCCATATCCTAGTTTATTGTAAACAGTATAGAAACAACGAATGATTTTACTGGTAAGTTCTTCAAGTATCAGCATAACAACAGGTTAAGTGCTTACAAGATAATAAATGAGCAGAAAAAATCCGTTCTTATCCGCATCAACCTGTGTCATCAGCGACTCTATACCCCTGCTTTCTCCCCAATCAAATAATTATTCCGTTCAGGTGAATTACGTGCAATCAACTCACCAATAAACCCTGCAAGAAATAATTGCGAACCGATCACCATTGATACCAGCGCAATAAAGAATGTTGGGCGATTGGTAATAGAAAAATTAAAATCTACCAGCTTTGAAATAACCAGATAACCACTGATGAGAAAACCAATCATGAAAAACAAGGTACCCCATAACCCAAAGAAGTGCATGGGGCGTTTTCCAAACTTACCGACAAATGTGATCGTTGCCAGATCAAGGAATCCATTTACAAACCTGTCCCAGCCAAACTTGGTAACACCATATTTACGCTTGCGGTGTTCCACCACCTTCTCACCAATTTTACGGAAGCCCGCCCATTTGGCCAGCACCGGAATATAACGGTGCATTTCGCCATAAACTTCTATACTTTTTACCACACGGCCATTGTATGCTTTTAAACCACAATTAAAATCGTGCAGGTAAATACCACTCATTTTACGGGTGGCAGCATTGAATAATTTCGATGGGATATTTTTAGTGAGTGTATTATCGTAACGTTTCTTTTTCCATCCGCTCACAAGATCATAACCATCGACAGTGATCATTTTATACAACTCAGGAATTTCATCCGGGCTGTCCTGCAGGTCGGCATCCATTGTTATGACCACATTACCTTGTGCAGCTTTAAACCCTTCATTCAACGCAGCCGATTTGCCATAATTGCGTTGAAAAGAAATACCTTTTATATTGGCATTAGCTGAACGGAGTTGTTTAATTACATCCCATGAACCATCTGTACTGCCATCATCAATTAAAATAATTTCATAACTCAGTTGCTGCTCATTCACCACCCGCTCTATCCATGCACAGAGTTCGGGTAACGATTCAGCTTCATCTTTCAGAGGAATAACAATACTCAGGTTCATGTAATGGATTAAATTGATTTCGGCATGTTTGAATTTGTATTCTTTTTGGCAATACCTGCACCAATTAATGCTGCAATACCGCCAAAGAATGCATAGCTGAATAATGAACCTACTACACCAAACAGAAAATAATATTTGTTTGTAAACTCCATTGCTTTGTCAATGGTATCCTCGTTCATTTGTGGATTTTTTTCCATTTCTGCTCTTGCAATAGACATCATCTTCTCCTGTACTTCAGGCATTAAAAAAGACGTAAGTGCAAAACCGGCAATAGCAATTAAGGTAACAATCGCTGCGGTTTTAAATCCATGACCAAAGACAGAGCCAAAAGTCACGTCACCATCCTTATCTACAGAAAACGAATAACAGGCCCAGATAATTGCTGCTACATAACAACCCAGTACCAGCCACTGGATCCAGCGTTCATAAATATCAAATACCTGGAAGAGCAAACCAATGACCAATACAGCAATGCCAATGATCAATCCTTTTACAAAATGCGATGTTACTTTCTTTTCCATAAACAAACGTTTAGTTGAGTTTAAGTTGATTGTTATTGATGATGCCGATCACTTTTCCTTTCAACTCCTTGCCAATAAACGCAGAGTTCTTTGATTTGGAACGGATGGCGGCTTCATCAAATACATATGTCGCCGAAGGGTTAAAGATTGTTACATTGGCAGCCGCACCTTCTTTTATTACAGGCTGTGGAATGTTCATCAACTTCCGTGGATTACTGCTAACCAGCTCCACCCAGCGTTCAGCTGTTAATTCACCAGCAAACACAGCACCCATTACACCATAACAAGTTTCAAGTCCTATCATTCCCGGTTTTGCATATTCAAACTCACAGATCTTACTATCGTACTCATGTGGTTCATGATGTGCGGTAATACAATCCACCGATCCGTTAAGCACTGCCTGGCGCAACGCATCACGCTCAGCGGCGGTACGGATAGGAGGGTAAAGCTTGAGGTTGGTATCATAACTCTGCAGATCATCATCCGTAAAATAAAGATGCGCAGGCGTTACCGAACAGCTGATGGCCGTGCCGTTTTCTTTTGCACGGTTAATATACTCAATGCTTTTGGGTGATGTTACCCCGGTAAAATGCAGTTTTGATTCTGCATAACGGGCAAGCTTAATATCCCTCGCCACCTGTATCTCTTCTGCAAGAAGAGGCTTTCCGGGCAAACCCAATCTTGTGCTGATGAGCCCTTCATTCATTAAACCATACGTGCCGATGGTTTTATCATCAGGTATCTGAATGATTGTCCCATCAAACGCTTTCACGTATTGCAAAGCTTTCAGTAACAAACCTGCCGACTGCACGGGTTGCAATCCGTCGGTGAAAGCAACTGCACCAGCTGCTTTCATATCATACATTTCTGCCA
Organism: uncultured Lacibacter sp.; assembly: GCF_946479605.1. The sequence continues at coordinate 1,636 of NZ_CAMLGT010000087.1, read as the reverse complement.
GTTCTTTCCCTTCGGTTTGTTTTGTAACTGCACCCAACGGATGTACGGTTACAGCTGCATGTCTTGCTTTATGAACAATGTACTCCACCTGCGATTTACCGGTTACCACAGGATTGGTATTAGGAATCACCATTACTTCGGTAAAACCACCGGCAGCTGCAGCTTCAATACCCGTTTCCAATGTTTCTTTGTACTCAAAACCCGGATCACAAAAATGAGTGAACATATCCACCCAACCCGGAGAAAGATAAAGACCATCCTGCTCAATCACTTTATCGGCCTGCTGACCGGAAAGTGAACCTATTTTGCTGATGCGTCCATTCTCAATAAATATATCCTGAATGCTTTTATGAAACGGAGAAAGCGGATCGATAATATGCGCCTGCCTGATGAGAATAGTCATGTAACTACTTGAATATTTTGCGCCGCTAAGATCGTTTTTTTTAATTGATTTTGTACCAAATACATAGAATTCTTACATTTGCAACCCCATAGAAATTCAGGGGTGGATTTTTATGATGAGTTCGGGACGTAGCGCAGCCCGGTAGCGCACTTGCATGGGGTGCAAGGGGTCGCTAGTTCGAATCTAGTCGTCCCGACTTTAAAAGCTTCACTGAATAGTGAAGCTTTTTGCTTTTACAACATTTCACCTTTTTTAATAGACGGTAACGCATCCCGCAGGTTTGGGGTGGATCACTGGTTCGAATCCAGTCATCCCGACAAAATAAAAGCTTCACTGAAAGGTGAAGCTTTTATTTTGAACGAAAAGAGCAGACAAGTCTTCAAATATTCGGACTAAACCTGCGCATCAGGGCATAAAAAACCACAGCTGCTGCTTTTTTTGAAACCGGATGGAACTATGGCTGGGATCTGGCGGAGAAACATTGGCCGCACGTGAAATAAGAAAGTAACCTCTTTTGTATTTCGATTCAAGATAAAAATTCTGTCCACTGTTATGGCTGCGGATAAAAACACTTTGTTCCGTTGGCGAATCATTCAGATCAATGCTGTATTCATCGTTGATCGGGTAAGGATCGTCTTCAAAACTCAGATACTTTCCCGTATGATTTCTTATGTACCAATTGTTATCGCCCGTTGTTTCAATTGTCCAAATATCACGTGGCCTTACAATAAAACTACCGATTGCTGTATGAGAATAGTCCCGGATACTATAGGATGTACCGCTTGAGGTTGAACCAACACAAATTGTATCGGGATTGGGATAAGCCACTTCATTTGACTTAATACCGATGGTACACAGAAATCCTGCTTTCCGCAGATTTACGGGTTCCTCGCTGACAGTTTCTTTTTTTTGGCATGCTGCGAAAGCAACGATGACAATAATGGACAAAATGAGTTGTTTTTTCATGATTGCGTAATTGTGCTTTTTTTCTGTTTGTAATTACAGCATCAAAACTATCTATTCAGCAAAGGCAGGTCAATAGCGAAAACAGGTGAGAAGCAATTGGAATAAACAAAAGGTGCAACTGGTCGCTGTTCGGAAAGAAGCGAAAACGAATACGGAATTGTTAATGAAAAACGGCTAAACTATTCTGTCACGAATAGCTTTTGATACTGCTTCGGTACCGGAATTTACATGCAGCTTACCATAAATATTTTTAATATGCGATTTCAC
>NZ_CAMLGT010000086.1 GCF_946479605.1 uncultured Lacibacter sp. | reverse complement strand
ACAGCATCATTTGGTTACTCCTGCTGCTGAAAGCTTGTTCAATGATATGCAGCAACTCATCTGGCAACAGGAAGAACCATTTCAGTCAAGCAGTATTTATGCGCAATACAAAGTGTATGAACTGGCAAAACAAAAAGGTATAAAAGTGATCCTCGACGGGCAAGGTGCCGATGAAATATTCGCAGGTTATCATAAATACATACATTGGTTTTTGCAGGAGAAGAGCCGTGAGTCGTCAATCGTAAGTAATGAGTTAAAGGCATTTGCTCACCACAATATACCAGTTCAATGGAGCTGGAAAAATAAACTGGCGGCACGCTTTCCTGAAATGGCGGCGGTGCAACTGGAAAACAAAGCCAACAAAGAATTACTGAATAACAAATTCATCAGTAATCAATACCGCAAAGCGCATTATAACAAAAAAAGTATTTTTAAACCCACCGTTCAAAAGCTGAACGATCTGCTGTATTATAATACGATGCGGCAGGGGCTTGAAGAACTGTTGCGTTATGCTGACAGAAACAGTATGGCGCATGGTATTGAAGTTCGATTACCATTTTTATCGCATGAGCTGGTGCAATTTGTTTTTTCACTGCCATCGCATTATAAAATACAAAAGGGGTTTACCAAGTATATTTTACGGAAAGCTATGAATGATCAGCTTCCTTCTTCCATTGTTTACCGTACCGATAAAGTTGGGTATGAGCCTCCGCAACAACAGTGGATGCAATCTGCTGCCTTTGCTGAGTTGCTGCAGGAAAGCCGCCAAAAACTGGTTAATGAAAAGATATTAAAACCAGGTGTTATGCAAAAGCCCATCAATGCACAATCAGCACATGCTGTTAATAATGACGACTGGCGCTATTTCTGTGCGGCTCATCTGCTGTAATTCCTCATCTTTGCAATCCGTATCTGTTCACCAAAGGGTGACAGCATACCGATTCAAACTGATTCACCGATGTACAGTCATCCGCTAACGCAGATGAGCCGACATCTAAAAAGGAGATATATGAAACTTGATACAAAAATGATTCACGCCGGTGCACATCCCGATCCTTCAACCGGTGCAATTATGACGCCTATTTATCAAACCAGTACCTACGTGCAGGAAGCACCGGGTGTTAACAAAGGATACGAGTATGCAAGAAGCCAGAACCCAACACGTTTTGCATTGGAAGAAGCAGTGGCTGTAATTGAAAACGGAAAGTTTGGTTTGGTGTTTGGCAGTGGCGTGGCAGCAACAGATGCTGTGATTAAATTATTGAATCCGGGCGATGAGATCATTGCAGCCAACGATATGTATGGCGGCACGTATCGCTTGTTCATGAAAGTGTTTGAAAAATTCGGTTTCAAATTTATTTATGTTGATACCACAAACCCTGCAAATGTAAAAGCTGCGGTTACAGCTAATACAAAACTCATTTGGCTGGAAACACCAACCAATCCATTGATGAACATCAGCGATATTAACGCAATTGCAACTATTGCAAAAGAAGCAGGTGCATTGCTTTGTGTGGATAATACGTTTGCATCGCCATACTTGCAAAACCCATTAGACCTTGGGGCAGACATTGTGTTGCACAGTGCCACAAAATATCTTGGTGGACATAGCGATGTAATACAAGGTTGTCTTGTAGTGAATGATCCTGAGCTGAGAGAAAAATTATACTTTATACAAAAAAGCTGCGGTGCAGTGCCCGGTCCGCTGGATTGCTTCCTGGTGATGCGTGGCATTAAAACACTGGCAGTGCGTATGAAAGCGCATTGTGCAAACGGTGAAAAAATTGCACATTGGTTAAGAGCAAACCCCAAAGTAGCAAAAGTGTACTGGCCAGGCTTTACTGATCATCCGGGCTATGCTGTTGCAAAAGAACAAATGCGTGGCTTTGGTGGTATGATCAGTTTTGAATTGAAAGATGATAGTGTGGAAGAAGCAAAACGTGTACTGTCATCAACAAAACTGTTTTCGTTAGCAGAAAGTTTAGGTGGGGTAGAAAGCCTGATCAATCATCCGGCGAGTATGACGCATGCAAGCATTCCAAGAGAAAAGCGTTTGAAAGATGGGCTGAGTGATTCGCTGATCCGTTTAAGCGTGGGTATTGAAGATGCAGATGATTTGATTGCGGATTTGGCGAAAGCGATTGGATAATGAAACCACAGGAATTAAAAAAGTTTTTAAACACGAAGGTTGATTTCTACAATCAACCTTCATTCATTAAGGATGATCCCATTTGTATCCCTCACCTGTTTACCAAACAGCAGGATATTGAAATAGCCGGTTTCTTTGCTGCCATTTTTGCGTGGGGCAACCGCACCACCATCATCAACAAGAGCAAAGAATTAATGCAGCTGATGGATATGCAGCCGCATCAATTCTGTCTGAACCATGATTCGGGTAGATTAAAAAGATTATCAGGATTTAAGCACCGGACGTTTAATGCAGATGATCTTTATTACTGTATTGAATTTTTTCACCGGCATTACAGCAAACACAGTTCACTGGAAACGGCGTTCTTTCCTGAAAAAGGAATGACGGTAGAAGAAGGTCTCAATCATTTCAAAAACTATTTCTTTTCCTTTGAACATTTGAAGCGTACCGAAAAACATGTTTCATCGCCAAAACAAAAATCGAGCTGTAAACGATTGAATATGTATTTGCGGTGGATGGTGAGAGATGATAACAAAGGCGTTGACTTTGGCATCTGGAAAAATATTTCAGCAGCCGATCTTATTTGTCCGCTGGATGTGCATGTATCAAGAATTGCCCGGCAGTATGGCTTACTGCAGCGCAAACAAGATGATTGGGAAGCAGCCCTTGAACTCACCAACAATCTGCGTAACTTAGATCAACAAGACCCGGTTAAATACGACTTTGCTTTATTTGGAACCGGTGTTATGGAAAATAAAGTATAGAATATGATGAAGCCGGATAAACTTGTACAATTCCTCATTCTGCTTGTTGTTAACTTCCTGATTGTATTGCTCATTAATTATGCCTTTTTAAAATGGCTGGCAAACAAACCTGAAACAACTTTTTCATCTGTTACGGGAAAGAGCATTGTGCTTGCAATTGTACTCACCGCTTTATTTACTCTGTTTAATAAGAATAAAGAAAAGTGAATAACAACGATGCGGATATTATTCCCCTGCTCAACAAAGAACTGTCGCTTGAGTTGCCCGAAAAACTGGCAATGAATGAGCTGGAGCAAAAGTTAACCGATCATATCAATCACCTCATCAATACCGATTTTGAAAAACTCATTTACTATCTCTACCGTATTGATGTAAATGAATCAGGCATGAAGCAGTTGCTGCAGCAACAACAAGGTGAAAATGCGGCACAATTGATTGCACGCCTCATTATCGATCGCCAGCTTCAGAAATTACAAACCCGGCAGCAGTTTCGCCAATCAAATACAGAAAGCGATGAAGAGCGCTGGTAATACTTGTTCAAACGTTTGCTCAATCAGCAGCAGTTAAACAGGAAACCGTTAATTTTAAACATCACCTTTAACTGCAAGGCATGAAATTCCTGAAACGATTGCTGAAATGGATTGTGATTCTTCTCTTGGTCCTTGGTCTTATTTATTTCCTCGGGCCCAACCCATCTACACCTGTTTATTCAACTGCATTACCTGTTGTGCCTGCTGATGCTGCAGCATTGGAAAACTATATTGCTGCAAACGAAGCCCAACATAAAATAAAACCAGAGAACGAAGCACGCATTGTATGGTATAACGATTCAACCAAACAAAAAACAGAATACGCCATTGTGTACCTGCATGGTTTTTCAGCATCGCAGGAAGAAGGCGATCCTGTGCATACGGCCATTGCCAAAAAGTTTGGCTGCAATTTATACCTGGCACGCTTGGCAGAGCATGGCATTGATACAAGTGAAGCCATGCAAAATCTTACCGCTGAAAAGTACTGGGAAAGTGTAAAGCAGGCTTATGCCATTGGCAAACAGCTGGGCAATAAAGTGATCATCATGGGCACATCTACCGGAGGCAGTAATGCATTGCAGCTTGCTGCTAACTATCCCGAAATCTCTTCCATCATTCTTTTATCGCCCAATATTGCCATTAACGATCCCAATGCATGGCTTGCAAATAATCCATGGGGTTTACAAATTGCAAGGCTGGTAAAAAAATCAGATTACCATGTTACCAAAGACCAACGTGATATTTATAAAGCTCACTGGTATTCAAAATACCGGTTGGAAGCGGTTGTAAATCTGCAGGAATATTTAGAAACAACAATGATACCCGCAACGTTTACAAAAGTGAAACAGCCAACACTTATGCTGTACTATTATAAAGATGATGCAGCGCAGGATAATGTTGTAAAAGTTAGCGCCATGCTGAAGATGTATGACGAACTTGGCACGGTTGCTGACCAAAAAAGAAAAGTGGCTATGCCCAATACAGGCGATCATGTGATTGGTGGTTATATTAAATCAAACGATTACCAGGGAGTGGAAACAGAGATCACAAAATTCATGACAACAGTTTTAAAAATGCCGCTTATAACTAATTGATCATTTTAAAATCCGGATATATGTCTTCACTATCACGCAGAGATGCATTAAAAGCACTAGGTATTTCCATTGGAGGATCAGTATTACCATTATCAACGTGGGCAACCAATGATAAAGGCGAACAGATCATTCTTCCTGATTTCAGCAACAGTTTCATTCCCGATAAACCTATTACCGTTATTACCTGCGGAGCAGGCTCAAGGGGAAATGTATATGGTAACTATGCTGTACAATATCCTGCACAAATGGACATTGTGGGTGTGGCCGAACCAATTGCTATTCGTAATGAACGTTATGCCAAAAAACACAACATACAGGACCAGAACCGTTTCAACACCTGGGAAGATGTGTTTAAAAAACCAAAGTTTGCAGATGCAGTATTGATTACCACACCCGACAATCTGCATTACGGTCCTTGCATGAAAGCATTGCAAATGGGTTATCATGTATTGCTTGAAAAACCAATTTCGCCCAGTGAAAAAGAATGCCGGGATATTTTAGCATTAGCAAAGAAAACAGGTAAGATCGTTGCTGTTTGTCATGTATTACGTTATGCACCTTATTTTGAAGAGCTGCGAAAGATCATGCAAAGCGGCGTACTGGGTAAAATAATGAGTGTGCAGCACCTGGAACCAATTGAGCATACACACATGAGTCACTCGTATGTGCGTGGCAACTGGCATAACAGTAAAGAAACCACACCAATTATTCTTGCAAAGAGCTGTCATGATCTTGATATACTACGCTGGATGATCGGTAAACAAAGCAAGACCATTCATGCCCTAGGCAATGTGGGCTGGTTTAAAAAAGCTAATGCACCTGAAGGAAGTACAGCACGCTGCACCGATGGTTGCAAAGTAGAAGCAACCTGTCCTTACTCGGCACTAAAACAATATTACCGTGAGCGGAAAAGAACTTATGTATTTGATATGCCCGATGATAAAGAGAAACACGGTGATCATATTATGGAGAAACTGAAAACAACCAATTATGGCCGTTGTGTGTACCGGATGGAAAATGATCAGCCCGATCATTACACAACCAACATTTTGTTTGATGATGATATAACCGTAAGCTTTAGTATGGAAGCGTTTACTTCTTACGAAGGAAGAAGAACAAGAGTGATGGGTAGCCTTGGCGATTTAGTGGGAGACATGTTCAGCTTTACACATACTGATTTTCTTACTGGCAAACAAACTGAGTGGAAAAATGCAACAGATATGCATGGAGGTGGCGATTGGCGGCTGGTAGCCAACTGGCTGGAGGCTGTTTCCAAAAATGATGCAACATTACTTACATCAACAATTGATGCGTCCATTGAAAGTCATTTGATGGGGTTTGCTGCTGAACAAAGCAGGAAGGAAAATAAAGTGGTGGAGATAAAACTGTAAGCAACTTAAACCTGTCAGGTTAGTTACCTTAGGTTGTTTGTGTTGCCCGTAAAGGTTATCAGAAATAAATAAACCTGACAGGTTACTATACTGCCAGGTCAACCAAAAAAGGTTGGGCCCCGATAGAAATCGTGGGCCCTTTTGCTTACCTCTGAAACCACAAAAAAATAGATCTTTTATGTTCAGAAAGATGTATAATAACAGCATTGCTGCTATAAAAAGCACTGTAATAAAAATGATTGTAGGGAGGAACTATTTGTTCATCAGCGGGATATAGTGGAATGTCAGGAGCTCTGCAATGGAAATTGGAAATGGGCTTGACGGGGACCAGATAGAGACGAGATAAATATAGAGCAGTCTTTTGGAATATGCAAGAAAAAGGGGCTGTTTACAAGAGTTCTTTCTCCGCAGCGGCAAAAGCCTTCTTCTTTTTGTAGCCATACCACCATTGCGGTGCGGTCTTTTTCAGCAAAGTATCAATGCCACGCATTCCAAAAAGATTCCATACACCATGGAGTTTGGGGGTAATTCCTTCCTGTAAAGCACGAAGGCTCATGGCAAAACCACTGTCGAGGTATTCCATGTGGTGCCAGTAACCGGCAGGCATAAACAATGTATCGCCATGCTCCATAATCACCTCATACCCGTTTGCCTGTTTTAATGCGGGAAACTTTTCATAATCGGGCTTTCCACTGTTGAGGTGATAATTGCTGAAATCGGCCAGGCTTAATACTTCAAAAGGTTTACGGTAAAGCTTGTATTGTTCTTCATAAGGAAACAACAGCACACGCTTGCGGCCCACAAACTGTGTATGAAGTATATGCGAAAGATCAATATCAAAATGCATGTGCGTAATAGAAGTGGCACCACCAACAAACAGCATGGGATATTTTTTTACAAAGCCTTTCATATATTCTTCCGGCCAGGTAAAATCATTGGTCAGTTCAGGTGAGTGATCAAAAATATTGAACAGAAAAATACGCCAGCCTGCAGGTCCCCGGGAAATCATATCAACATAATCACCAAATGTTTTGTAATCATCTGCCGTATTGATCGGCGTATAGGCATCGCTTTTTACATTGTTATAAATACCCACTTTGTGATGGCCTGCCACCTGCTTCAAAAAATCCCAGTTCCATTTTTGATAAGCCGGCCATTGGTGCGACATGTTTTTAATAATAACAGGCTTGCACTTCAGGTAATATTCCGTGCGGAACTGTTCAGGACTGATTGTTTCAAACGTATCAACTGGCTTGAGCTGCATAACAAACGGTGGGGTTCAATAACTTATCAAATATAGAGGAACGGCAGCAGATAAAACATCAGCCAATTGCTAAAAATTCGGTTGTACTTTTAAGTATGCTATTGCACGTACATCCGGATAACCCGCAGCAGCGGCAGGTAAAGACCATTGTTGAAACGCTACAGAAAGGTGGGATCATTATTTATCCTACTGATACCATTTATGGTCTGGGTTGTGATATTTTTCAGCACAAGGCTATTGAACGCATCTGCCGTATTAAAAATGTAGATCCGCAAAAAGCACAACTGTCATTTATCTGTCATGACCTGAGTGATCTGAGCACATACACCAAACAGATATCCACTCCTGTTTACCGTATGTTGAAACAATACCTGCCCGGCCCTTATACATTTATTTTACCGGCAAGCAAAGAAGTGCCGAAGATCCTCAAGAGTAAAAAAGACACCATTGGTTTGCGTGTACCCGATAACGAAATTGCAAGAAGTATCATTCGTGAACTTGGCCGGCCCATACTCAGCGCCTCACTGCCCGGTGAAATGGTGGAAGAATATACCGATCCTGAACTGATGCATGATAATTTCCATAAGCTGGTTGATATTGTTGTTGATGGGGGAGTTGGCGGAATGATTCCTTCAACCATCGTTGACTGTACGGAAGATGAACCGGTGGTATTGAGAGAAGGATTGGGTGAATGGATGGGTTAAATTACTAACAGAAAATTGCCAATACGCAATAAGTAAACCAGATTGAAAGAAAATCTGCAATACGAAACAGCGACTTACCCTTGTATTTTAAACCTTATCTCAAAACAACTCCTGCACTTTCAACGGATCAATATTAAACGACTTGCGATGATGTTCACATAATCCATGTACTTCTATTGCTTTTCGGTGCTCCTCTGTTCCGTAACCTTTGTTCTTTTGCCAGTTGTATTGCGGAAACTGATGGTGTAGCTGCAGCATATATTCATCACGATAGGTTTTGGCTAAAATACTTGCTGCGGCAATGGAAGCAAAACGGCCATCACCCTTTATAAATGTGCGGTGTGGTATGCGTTTATACTGAATGAAACGATTGCCATCGATCAATAATAACTGTGGTCTCTTTTTTAAGAGATCAAGTGCAAGATGCATCGCCTTAAACGATGCTTTTAGTATGTTAATATGATCAATTTCTTCCACATCTACTTTTGCAACCGCAAACGAGATTGCCTGCTCTTCAATGATCAACCGTAATGTAGTTCTGTTTGCTTCGTTCACCTGCTTACTATCGTTGAGCAATGGATGATGAAACTCCTTTGGCAATATTACGGCTGCGGCAAAAACAGGGCCTGCATAACAACCACGACCGGCTTCATCGCAACCGGCTTCAATCAGTTCTTCCTGGTAAAACGAGAGTAACGACATGGCTTCAAAAGTAAGTTAACAAGCTATTGTTTCTTCAATCCAAATAAAATTTCAACATTTGTATATGGCTACGCAACAGGTATACGACGATCTTCTCCGAAAAAGTTATCCGTTATTTGAAGATCAACTCGTAAATGAAATTGAAGATCAAGGCGAGTTCAGGACATTTCCTGCCAATGAAATACTTATGCGGAAAGGACAGTACATCCGCAGTACCATGCTGGTATTAAATGGCCTCGTCAAAATCTATCGGGAAGATGATGAGGGTAATGAATTTCTCATGTATTATTTAAAGCCGGGTGAAGCCTGTGCTTTATCACTTGTTTGTGCAGCCAGGCACGAAGCAAGTCCTATTATGGCAAAAACAGTAACTGAAACAGATGTGATGATGGTACCTGTTGATACCATGAGCGAGTGGATGAGCAAATTCAAAAGCTGGTACCAGTTTGTAATTGAAACCTACCGTGCCCGTTTTGATGAATTACTTGTAACATTAGATAATGTTGCTTTCCGAAGTATGGATGAACGTTTGGAATTTTACCTGAAACGTGCCAAGGAGGCACAGCAAACTACCTTGCTCAACATCAGCCACCAGGAAATTGCTCAGGAGCTCAACACATCGAGAGAAGTAATATCAAGATTACTAAAAAAAATGGAGCAGAAAGGATTGGTTGGCTTACAACGAAACGCCATTGAGTTGAAAAATTTATAATCCGGTGCTTATGTGATTTGTATCACCTTCAGCCGCTGAAATTGCATTCACATTTGCAGTATGGAAATAATTGGCTATATCGCTTCTGTTGTTATTGGTATTTCGCTTGGGCTTATTGGTGGAGGGGGCTCCATTTTAACGGTACCGGTTTTGGTATACCTCTTTGGCGTTAATCCTGTGCTGGCAACAGCTTATTCATTGTTTATTGTTGGTGCCACTTCTCTTGTAGGTGTATTCCCCAAATACAAACATGGACTGGTAAATATTAAAACAGCCTTGATCTTTGGCGCACCTGCCATTGCAGCTGTGTATGCTACACGAAAATTTATTGTACCGGCGATTCCCGATGAAGTGTTCACCATTGCAGGTTTCACTATAACCAAACCAATTTTAATGATGCTGCTGTTTGCAGTGCTGATGGTCTTTGCATCGTACTCCATGATCAAAGGAAAAAACGAAGATGAAAATGGAAACGGTGGCGAACAGAAATTCAATTATCCATTGATATTGGTTGAGGGAACAGTTGTTGGCATCTTAACAGGATTGGTTGGCGCCGGTGGCGGCTTTCTCATTATTCCTGCATTGGTATTGCTCAGCAAACTACCAATGAAACAGGCCGTTGGCACTTCTCTGTTAATTATAGCAGCCAAATCATTGATCGGCTTTTTGGGTGATGTTGGTCATCAAATAATCGATTGGAAACTCCTCATCATTGTAACCGTTTTGGCCATTGCAGGTATTTTTATCGGCAATGCACTCAGCAAAAAGGTATCGGGAGATAAACTAAAGAAAGGTTTTGGATGGTTTGTACTGGTGATGGGCATTTACATTATTGTGAAAGAATTGTTTATTCAGTAAATTTCTTTTCCCTCTGCACTTCTGTGTGACTAAAGTCATAGTTATCCGCCTTCTGAAAGCTCAACTTTACATCCATCAATTAAAAACTTAAAATAAAAAACATACAAATGAAAATTGAACAGATCTATACCGGTTGCTTAGCACAAGGTGCTTACTACATTGAAAGTGAAGGTGAGGCTGTAGTGATCGATCCTTTGCGTGAAGTAAAACCTTACTTAGAAAAAGCAAAGCGCAACAATGCCAGGATCAAGTATGTATTTGAAACACACTTCCATGCTGATTTTGTGAGTGGTCATATTGATCTTGCAAAAGAATCTGGTGCAAAGATCGTGTACGGTCCAAATGCACAACCCGATTTTGAATTTCATTCAGCCAAAGATGGCGAAGAACTGAAAGTAGGTAAGCTTACATTCAAAGTGTTGCATACACCGGGCCACACAATGGAAAGTACCTGCTATTTATTGAAAGATGAACATGGAAAAGATATTGCCATCTTCACCGGTGATACTTTATTCATTGGCGATGTGGGTCGTCCTGATCTTGCACAAAAAGTAGTAGCTGATCTTACACAGGATATGCTTGCAGGTTATTTATTTGATTCATTACGTAACAAGATCATGCCGCTGGCAGATGAGCTTATTGTTTATCCTGCGCATGGTGCAGGCAGTGCTTGTGGCAAGAACATGAGTAAAGAAACGTCTGATACATTAGGTCATCAGAAAGCAACCAATTATGCGTTGCGTGCCAACATGACCAAAGAAGAATTTATTAAAGAAGTAACAACAGGTTTAGTGGCACCTCCACAATATTTTCCGTTGAACGTGATGATGAACATTCATGGTTACGACAGCATTGAAGAAGTATTGAAGCGTGGTACACAAGCGTTAAGTCCTGAAGCATTTGAAACAGCAGCCAACGAAACCGGTGCATTAATTCTCGATACAAGAGATGCAGAAATGTTTGCAAAAGGATTTGTACCGAACTCCATCAACATTGGTATCGATGGAAGTTTTGCTCCCTGGGTGGGCAGCATGATCCCCGATGTTAAACAGGAAATTTTATTGGTAACCGATGAAGGACGTGAAGAGGAAGTGGTTACCCGTTTGGCCCGTGTAGGTTACGATTATTCACTGGGTTACCTGAAAGGCGGCTTCAATGCATGGAAAGAAGCAGGTAAAGAAATTGATCAGATCAAACGTGTTTCTGCCGATGAGTTAGCGGAGATCGTTGCGAAAGATAATAATGCAAACATTCTTGATGTTCGGAAAGAAAGCGAGTACAAGAGTGAGCATTTACTGAATGTTGAAAATGCACCGCTGGATTTCATTAATGAAAGCATGTTGAAAGTTGATAAAAACAAAACCTACTATGTGCATTGTGCAGGTGGCTACCGCTCTATGATCTTTGTTTCAACGCTCCGTGCACGTGGTTACGATAACCTGGTGGATGTACGTGGTGGTTTCAAAGCAATGAAAGAAAGCGGCAGGTTTAATTTAACCGATTACGTTTGTCCAACAACACTTTTATAATCGCTCATTTTTAAACTATTGAAAGGAGGTTGTTCACAACCACCTCCTTTCATTTCAAATTTCACTATGAAAGCCAACATCTTTTTCCTCGCAGTAGGTTTATTTGCCGTTCTCTCAGCAATGGCGCAAACAAAAAATGTGTCGCCTGCATTTGCTGAGCAAAAACTGAATAAGAAAAAAGTAGTGGTGCTGGACGTACGCACCACACAGGAATTCAACGAAGGACATTTGCCTAACGCAGTTCACATTGATGTAATGGATTCCGTTGCTTTTGTAAAACAGGTAAGTAAACTGAAAAAAGGAAAGACCTACCTGGTTTACTGCAAAAGCGGACGACGCAGTGCCAAAGCAGCAACCATTATGGAGCAACAGGGCTTTCGACATATCTGGAACATGGAAGGTGGTATCACTGCCTGGAAAGGAACAATTCAACAATAACAAAAAAACATTTGATATGAATCTAAAAGAAATCGTTCAGAACCCACAAACAAAGTTTGTGGATGTACGCTCAAGAGAAGAGTTTGCCGACGGACATTTTCCCGGCGCAACGAATATTCCGTTGCCGGAAATAACAAGTAATGCGGAGGAATTAAAAACATTTGACGGCCCGGTAGTATTATATTGCCGTTCTGGTGCAAGAAGTATGAATGCGTACTTTCTGTTAAAACAGCTGGGACTTGAGAATGTACACAATGCCGGTGGTATGTATGATCTGTTAACCTTGAAAAATCTTAATTAATATGTTCAACTTCATTAAAAAATTATTTGGACCAGGTACTGATTTCAAAGCATTGCAGCAACAAGGCGCAGTTATTATTGATGTGCGTACTGCCGGCGAATTCAATGGCGGCCATATCAAAGGTGCTATCAATATACCTGTAGACAGTATCCGTTCAAAGATCAACGACCTTAAGAAAAAAGGGAAGCCGGTTATTACCTGTTGTGCCAGTGGTATGCGCAGCGGTTCTGCCACATCTATGTTGAAACAGGCAGGAATTGAAGCATACAATGGTGGATCATGGATCAGCTTACAGAATAAAATGGCAGTATGATCATTCAATGGTTAAAACAATGGAATGGCATGCGGCTGTTGCGTTTGGGCATCGGCATTGCAGCCATTGTGCAGGGGTTTAACTCACCCACGCCTCTTCTTTGGGTAATAGGTGCTGTGTTGGTGATCCAGGCTGTCATGAATATCGGATGTATGGGCGGTGCCTGTGCAGTTCCGCAAAACAAACAACAAATCAAGCAAGTAAATAAACATGAGGAATCTCTTTAAAAAAGCAAGCTGGGTTTTACCGGGATTGGTCCTGGGCGCTGTTGGCGGTTTCTTTTATTGGAAATTCTATGGTTGTGATGGCACCTGCCTTATCACTTCAAGTCCGGTAAGAAGTATGATTTATTTTGGAGTAATGGGAGCTGTTGCCAACAGTATGTTTAAGCCGAAGCAAAAAGAAACAAAACAGCCAGGCGAAG
>NZ_CAMLGT010000085.1 GCF_946479605.1 uncultured Lacibacter sp. | reverse complement strand
GATGATCTGTGCTGCGATATATCCTTTAGCAGCTAACTGATCATGCAGGTATTGCTGCCCCAGGAATTCATATAAACGATTATTTGCATCGTTATCACTCACCACAAATATTTTTTTAATGTAGTGTTCTACGGTTGGGCGGCCATCGGGTGAAGTAGGATCGTTATAAACTGCTGTCAATCCCTCCTGCCCTTTTTCCGTGATCATTGAGGCCGAACGGCTGAGTCCCAACTGATGTAATTTTTCCAAAGCAAGAAATGCCACCGGCATCTTTACCGTTGAAGCCGGGTAAAAGTAACGGTCGGGCTTCAGGTTAAAACTGTAATCGGTAAAGTGAGGACGGTTCTTTTTATCCCGGTCAATGCGGGTATAAATTACCTCTACCCGCATTGAATCACGGTTTTGCAGCACCTTTCCAAAGAGTGCGGGATGGCTTGCAAGCAGGTTTTCAATAAAATTTTCGTTGGCAACCACTGTTTTAGCAGGTTTGCAGGCGTTCAGGGCTATCAGCAAGGAAAAGCCCATGCCGGCAAAAACGACAGATTTGAACATGCCCAAAAATACGGCATTACAATCAACACAAATGGCCTTAGAATAGTGGATAACAGTGATTTGGGGCCTGTTCGCTTTCGATATGAAACCCCTATCTTTGCCCTCCTTAAAAAATAAGAACCCAAATTATTACTTTATTATGGCACTGAAAGGTTTGGTCAGGTTTTTTGCGATCATGCTCATCCTTATTTCCGTTTGGCAGTTAAGCTTTACGTGGATAGTAAACAGTTTTGAGAAAGAACAAAAAGCCAGAGCTGAGAAATTTGTCAAGAACAATTTCGCAAACGCACCAAAGGAAACAAAGGACTCTGCAACCAATGCAGTTTACCGCAGGTATGTTGACAGCCTGAAAGAAAAGGTGATACTCGATGTTCCCCTTCTGTACTCAAAACTCACTTATCAAAAAGCAATTGAAAAGGAACTGAACCTTGGCCTTGATCTGCAAGGTGGAATGAACGTTACGCTTGAGGTGGGATTAGATGGGTTAATCCGCTCTATGAGTAACAACCCCAAAGATCCGGTACTCACAAAAGCACTAGCAAGTGCCACTCAGAAAAAAGAAAACAGTGATGCCGATTTTGTAACCTTGTTTGGTGAAGCATACAAAGAAGCGTCTCTTAATGCCCGTCTTGCACCATTGTTTGCCGGTGGTAAAAATAAAAACATTAAGATCGATGCAAGTAACAGCGATGTACTTGAAGCGATCCGTACGGAAGCAAGAGATGCTATCAAAAGAACACATGCCCGCCTTGAAGCAAGGATCGATCAGTTTGGTGTGGCTCAGCCTAATATCAGCTACGATGTAAACAAAGGCATCATTACCGTTGAATTGGCAGGTGTTGATGATCCTGAGCGTGTGCGTAAATTCTTACAGGCAACTGCCAATCTTGAATTCTGGGAGACCTATTCAAATGCCGATCCCATCATTGGGCAAAGCATTGGTCAGATGGATGCAAAAGTAAAAGCTTACTTAAGCGGAGCAGTTACAGATACAACCAAAGCCGATACAGGAGCACTTGCAAAAGCTGATACTGCTTTAGGTGCCGCAGGTACTCCTGTAAGCTCGCTCATTTCTTTCAACCAGCCCGATGGTTCTGCCATGCTGGGTATGATCCGTGTAGCAGATACAGCTATCTTTTCGAAGTATGCCAATCTTGATATCGTGAAAGCTTCCATCCCTTCTACCATGCGTTTTATGTATGGCTCAAAGGCAGAAGGTAAGAGCAAGAGCGGAGAAAGCCTGCTTCCGATCTATGTCATCAAAACTGTTCCAGGTTCCGATCAGCCAAAACTTACCGGTGAATATATTGTTGATGCACGCCAGGATTTCGACCGCAATAACAAAGCGGAAGTACAAATGGAAATGAACAGCCGTGGTGCAACCATTTGGGAAAAAATGACAGGCGATGCCTTCAGCGGTAAATATTGTATTGCAATTGCATTAGATAATTATATCTATTCTGCGCCTTCTGTTACCAATGGTGCTATCAGCGGTGGTGTTTCACAAATCAGCGGAAACTTTACTGTACAGGAAGCACAGGATCTTGCCAGCGTATTACGCACAGGTAAACTTCCTGCGCCTGCTAAAATTGTACAGGAACAGGTTGTTGGTCCAACACTTGGTGCTGAAGCAGTAAAAGGTGGAGCATTATCATTCATCATTTCATTTATTGTCATCTTCATCCTCATGCTGGTATATTACAATACCGGTGGATGGATCGCAAACATTGCTCTTATTCTTAACCTTCTGTTTACTGTTGGTGTACTGAGTATTTATGGTGCTACATTAACAGCTGCGGGTATTGCCGGCCTGGTGTTAACTATTGGTATGGCCGTTGATACAAACGTAATCATCTTTGAACGTATCAAGGAAGAGCTAACAAAAGGTAAGAGTTACCAGATGGCTGTGGAAGATGGTTATAAACGTTCTCTGGCGCCGGTATTGGATGGTCACATCACTACCCTGTTAACTGCTTTCATTTTGTTATACTTTGGTTTGGGTCCTGTAAAAGGTTTTGCAACCACACAGATCGTTGGTTTGCTGTTGAGCCTTTTCTGCGGTATCCTTGTTTCAAGACTTATCACTGATATCTGGACAAACAAGAAACGTCACTTTGAATATTTCACTGCTGTATCACGCAAAATATTTGCACACGCAGCCTACAAATTCATTGAGATCCGTAAGGTTACTTATATGATCTCCGTATTAGTGTTATTGTTGGGTATTGGTACACTGTTCAATGGTTTTGATTATGGTGTGGAATTCCGTGGTGGCCGCAGTTATACTGTGAAGTTTGACCGTGAAATGAAAAACTCAGAGGTTGCTGACGAACTGAATAAAGTGTTTGGTAAATACCCGATCATTAAAACAGTTGGCAATGCTAAACAGCTGAACATTACAACGGACTACCTGATTGAAAAGCAAGGACAGAATGTTGATGCTGAAGTACAGACTAAACTGTACGAAGGATTGAAACCTTTCTTACCTGCTAATACAACGTACGAACAGTTTGATAAACAATTCAAACAAAGTTCTCAAACTGTACAGCCTACCATTTCTGACGATTTGAAGAAAGGTGCTCTTTGGGCAACAATTCTGGGTCTGCTGGCAATTACGCTATATATCTTTGTACGTTTCCGTGACTGGCGTTATTCAGTGGGTACAATTGTAGCGTTGCTGCACGACGTATTGGTAACATTGATCGTATTTTCATTCTGCCGAAACATTGTACCATTCCCGCTTGAAATTGACCAGCACTTTATTGCGGCAATATTAACGGTAATCGGTTTTTCAATGAACGATACGGTGGTTGTTTTTGACAGGGTTCGTGAATACAGTTCAAAAATGTTTGGTCAACCTAAAGGCGTAATCCTGAACAAGGCAATTAACGATACACTGGCACGTACCATTATGACTTCACTTACCGTGTTCTTAACCCTCCTCATCCTCTTCATCTTTGGTGGTGAGGTAACCCGTGGTTTTGCCTTTGCGATGTTGGTGGGTGTTATTACAGGTATCTACTCTTCTGTGTTTGTTGCAGCACCTATCCTGATGGATTTTGCAAAAGACAAACCGTTGGGTCAACCTGAAAAAGACAAAACACTTGCAAAAGCAAGACATACTATCGGATAAGATCAACACTTACAGATAAAAGCGAAACCCGGTCAATTGACCGGGTTTCGCTTTTATAATTTTGTTTTGTTTGGCGATGAAGTGCAGGATCATTTATATCCATTCCATTTACGCTTTTGTTTATCAAATACCCAGTAAATACCGTTTGCATAAGAGAAGTTAAAGAAGCGTTCCACTTCAAATTCTATTGGCAGTTTAATCACCTGGCTCATGTAACCAGTTTTGATATTATACAGCTCAACCTGTTTTTTTACAACATTCAGCAAACCTATTTCCGCTCCTTTTATTCCTGTGTAAACCATTGAACGCACATTATATGTTTCTTCAAAACTTTCAATGCTTATGTCAACAGCATCTCCGGTACTGGTTGCACCAAAATTCAGTTTAATGTTTTTACGCTTATCTACACCATCAACAGTATAACAGGCAATGTTCAGCGCATTCAAAAACAACACCTCATTATCTTCTGTATTCAATACACCGGCACTGTTCTGATCGGGCTGGTACATCCCTTCTTTCTTATTTATCACACTTGTTGGCTGTCCCTCTGAATTCAGTTCGTACGAAAACCAGCCAAACTCATTATAGGCATTACCCTCCAGTTTTTTTGTTTTGGGGTTATACCAAAGTCCACGCACATCAATAAGTGTTTGTTGGTCATCAGCCGAAACAACTTTGCCATTGGCATTAAAAATAACAAGGGGGAACACCATATTCCCCGCTTGTGCAGCATAGTATAATTTTTCCTGTGGATGGTAAACAACAGCAGCACCGTTGGCGCCACCTTCGGGTATGTCCATATCCATCACTTTCTCCGCATTCACGATCCGGAGTTCATTACTGTTGCTGTTCTTCTTATCATTCTGTCCGCCTTCGTTGCCAATTAAGCCGGTAACTGCAGCCGGTTGTCTTCGCTGGGCAATGCTTTCATCGGCAGTGAGTAAAGCCAGAACGATTAAAGAGAGAAAGATTTTTTTCATCAGTTTTATTTTTTGCGAGTTACAGCAATATATTTCATTTTTCAATACCGTGTTATGGGTATAAAAAAACTCCCGGCAGGGAGTTTCACTATTTTTCCGGAAATAATTACACCGCAAAACTGGTACCACAGCCGCAGGTCTTGCTTGCATTTGGGTTTGAAAAGGTAAAGCCACGGTTATTCAATCCATTATCCCAGTCAACCTGCATACCATACAGGTACATGCCATGACTTTTTTCCATGATGCAGGTAATACCATCTATTTCAAACACTTCATCATTTTCTTTCTTTTCATCAAACTCAAGCACATAACTTAAACCTGAGCAGCCGCCACCCTTTGCACCCACACGCAAATACTTTCCTTCAAGCTGTGTTGCAGCCAAACGATTTAACTCAGCTGCTGCTGTTGCTGTAAATGTTACCGGTGCCACACTTAATGTTTCCATACTTTTTTGTTTACAGCAAATTTACACAGTTCTTGCCTATCATGAGCAAACTGCATACAGCCCTTGTTTTCAATTGCAAAAACCTATTTTTGCTTCAACACAGTTACTTATGGACACGATTTATTACTATGTTTTTGGTGCAGCAGCAGTTGTATTTATTGGATTAGCTTTTTACCTGCGGGCAAAAGGAAAAAAAGAATTGCTCGAAGAACGCAGACTGGCTGCCCTGCAGGAAGAAGCGCAAAGAAAACAAGCAGCAACAGCACCACCTCCTCAACAACCAAGAACCAGTTCGGCAAATCCTGAAATGCTTCGTCTTCAATTACAGGCTTATGAACGCATGACTATTTTATGCGAACGCATTGGTCTTACCAACCTGCTTGGGCGTTTGCCTGTCAATCAACTCTCCGCTGCTGAGCTTCAGAACCTTATGATCCAAAGTATTAAAACAGAATTTGAATACAATGTAAGCCAGCAGCTGTATGTTTCATCAGCAGCATGGGATGGCATCAAAAACCTGAAGGAACAGAATATTTTTATCATCAATGAACTGGCATCAGGATTAACTGCCGGTGCAACAGGAGCCGATCTCAGCAAAAAGATCGTTGAATTATTATCACACGACGATCATGTATCGCTGCAAAATATTGTAGCCACACTCATTAACAACGAAGCCAAACAGTTGATGAGCTGATCCTTTTTACTTTAACGATGCTGCCATGAGTGAGAATAAAAAATTTACCGATTCAGGAATAGAGATCAAAACACTGTACTCCGGCGATAATGCACAAGAACTTCCCGGCCAGTTTCCGTTTACACGTGGTGTACAGCCCGATATGTATCGTGGTAAACTCTGGACCATGCGGCAGTATGCCGGTTTTTCAACTGCCGAAGAAAGCAACAAACGCTATCACTATCTTTTATCACAAGGTGTAAGCGGGCTGAGTGTGGCATTTGATCTGCCAACACAAATTGGTTACGACAGTGATCATGCACTTGCAGAAGGTGAAGTGGGGAAAGTGGGTGTTGCTATTGACAGTATTGCCGATATTCAAACATTGTTCGATGGTATTAAACTGGAAGATGTATCTACCTCCATGACCATTAATGCAACCGGCTTTATTCTTCTATCCTTTTATGTAGCATTAGCTAAACAACAAGGTGCCGATCTGAAAAAAATTTCCGGCACAATACAGAATGATATTTTGAAAGAATACGCTGCAAGAGGCACTTATATTTATCCGCCCAAACCAAGCATGCGCATCATTACCGATATTTTTGAATGGTGCAGTCATGAATTACCGAAGTGGAATACGATTTCCATCAGTGGTTATCATATACGTGAAGCCGGCAGCACAGCCGTGCAGGAAATTGCCTTCACACTTGCTAACGGTAAAGCCTACGTGAAAGCGGCGCAGGCAAAAGGATTGGACATTAATGTATTTGGCAAACGTCTTTCGTTCTTTTTCAACTCACACAACAACCTGTTTGAAGAAGCAGCCAAGTTCCGTGCAGCACGCCGCATGTGGGCCAAAATGATGAAAGAATTGGGAGCAACCGACCCCAAGGCCATGATGCTTCGTTTTCATACACAAACCGGAGGCAGCACATTAACAGCACAGCAACCACTCAATAATATTTCACGTGTTACCATTCAAACACTGGCGGCAGTTTTAGGTGGCACACAATCATTGCATACCAATGGTTACGATGAGGCACTGAGTTTACCAACTGAAGAAGCAGCCCGTATTGCGTTGCGTACACAACAGATCGTGGCATTTGAAAGTGGAGCTCCTGATACTGTGGACCCGTTGGCAGGCAGTTATTATGTAGAAGCACTCACCGATGAAATAGAACAGAAAGCATGGGAGCTGATTGCAAAGATTGATGTGATGGGCGGAAGCGTATCGGCCATTGAAGAAGGATTTATACAGGATGAAATTGCACGAAGTGCATACGACTATCAACGCAACATTGAAAACGGTTCAAAGATCATTGTTGGTGTTAATAAGTTCCAGGTGCAGGAAACCAATGATACTCCGTTGTTTAAAATTGATGACAGCATCCGTGCTGTACAAACCGAAAAAATCAATCGTTTAAAAAATGAGCGTGATCACGGCAAAGTGGATCAATGTCTGCAGGAGATCAACGATCGGGCTGTAAGCGGAGAAAACCTGATGCCGTCTGTTATAACTGCCGTTGAACAGAAATGCACACTTGGTGAAATTGCAGATGAGTTGAGAGCGGTGTTTGGAGAATATAAATGATTCTCTGCTTACCATAATCAGCCTGCGTGCTAATGCTGATTAGTGCTTTGGTTTGGGGATTCTCGCATCTTTAAATAAAAAATGAGTATGACATCCACCAATACGCCTGCAATGCCTGAACAGATCGCAGCATTTTTCGATGACTCATCCATTGTTACCATTGCCACTTCTGTTCAGGATCAGCCTTACTGTGCATCCTGCTATTTTGCGTATGTACCTGACGGTCATTTACTGGCTTTTAAAAGCGATACCGATACAAGACATATTGAAGAAGCCCTGCAAAACAATCTGGTTGCCGGAACTATTCTGCCAGATAAGATCACAAAGTCGAAACCGAAAGGATTGCAGTTTACCGGTGTGTTCAGTAAAGCAGAAGGAACTGCAGGCGACAAAGCAAAAAAAGCATATCTGAAAAAATATCCGGTTGCAGGATTGTTCCGTGGCGATATATGGGTAATTGAGTTGAGCAAGATCAAATTCACAGATAATACACTGGTATTTGGTAAAAAAACATTGTGGGAACGGTAGATAACTATTGACCAATCGAAAGCGGGTGCAGCATTTGTTCCCGCTTTTTTATTTAGAGCTACCCAATTGGCTATTTGTTCTAATAGCCGGACATTTTTGTGCAGCATTTTTCTGTACCTTCCTTCAAACATACAGTTCGATGAAATATCTGTTACTACTTTTCACTCTCCTCTCCTTAACGGCCAAAGCACAACAACCTCCCGTTTTTATTACCGATAGTCTTGAACGTTATATTGAACGAGGTATGAAAGACTGGAATATTCCGGGGCTAGCCATTACAATTGTAAAAGATGGAAAAATCGTTTTCATTAAAGGCTATGGTGTGCGTGAAGTGGGCAAGCCAGAAAAAGTTGATGCCAATACCTTATTCATTATTGCATCCAATTCAAAACTGTTCACTGGTACAAGTCTTGCCTTGGCTGAACACGAAAAGAAATTATCATTGGATGATAAAGTAACACAATACATTCCCTGGTTTAAATTATACGACTCGACTTCTACCAAGCTTGCAACAGTAAAAGATATGCTGTGCCATCGTCTCGGTACAAAAACATTCCAGGGCGATTTTACTTTCTGGAACAGCAATCTTTCAAAAGATTCCATTATCTGGAAAATGCGTTTGCTGCAACCTTCCGGTCAGTTCAGGCAGGATTATGGTTACTGCAATGCCGGCTTTTTGGTTGCAGGCGAAATTCTGAAACAGGTAACCGGCAGCAGCTGGGAACAATATGTAACCGATCGTATCCTTAACCCTGTTGGCATGAACAATACATTTATGAACACAGCGGGTATGGGTAACCGTAAGAACGTAGCAGTACCCTACTCCAATTCATTCGGGCCGTTAAGTAAACTGCCTTATGATGAAATTGATAATCTTGGCCCTGCCACCAGCATGATCAGTTGCGTAAATGACCTGAGCAAATGGCTCATGTTCCAGCTAGACAGTGGTAAGATCGGCGGACAATCAGTGATTCCCTGGAATGTACTGCAAAAAACCAGAGATGGAAACATTCTTACCGGCACCCGCAAGTCGCCTTACTACCCCACGCATTTCCGTGCCTATGGTTTGGGTGAGTACATGACCGATTACAATGGCCGGCAGGTGTACTGGCATACAGGTGGTGCCTTTGGTTTTGTTACCAATGTATGCTTCATACCTGAAGAAAAATTAGGTATCAGTATTTTAACCAATAACGACAATCAAAGTTTCTTTGAAGCATTGCGTTACCAGATCATGGATGCCTATCTTTCTGTGCCGTATGTAGACAGAAGCAAATTCTTACTGCAAATGCGTCAGCAGGAACAGGTGATGACCGCTTCAAAAATTGAAGGTTGGGAAGCAAGAGCAAAGAAAAAAACAGCCTTGCCCGTTAGTGTTGATGCATTTGTTGGCAGCTATTACAATCATGTGTACGGCAACATGCAGATCGTAAAAGAGAATAATGAATTAACGGTATTGATGAGCCATCATCCGAAACTGAAAGGAAAGCTGGAGTACATTGATAATAAAAATTTCCTGCTTACATGGAACCATCCATCATACGGAAAATTCGCTGTGCCGTTTGAAATCAAAAACAACAAAGTGAGTGCTATTGAAATTAAAGCATCAGACTTTGTGGAGTATGATGGTTATGTATTCCTGAAAAACAATTAAGAAGCAATCCAGCTAAAATACAAAGCATGAAAAATTCATAAAAAATAATTGAGCAATTTGTATCACCCTGCACTAATTATTTTTTATGAATATACTATCTGGCCAAAATCAAATTAAAAACAATCAGATGAAAAAACTGTTTTCATTTCTTGCGTTAAGCACAATTGCATTGTCTTCAAACGCACAGAATATTCAACAACTGATCGATCAGAAAGCAAAAGCGCTTTTGCCAAAAGTAATTGAGTGGCGCAGGCATCTTCATCAAAATCCTGAACTGAGCAACCGTGAGTTTAAAACCATGGAATACATTGCTGCTCATTTAAAAACACTTGGGCTTGAAGTAAAAACAGGTGTTGCAAAAACTGGTGTTGTGGCTTTGTTGAAAGGCGGTAAACCGGGGCCAGTTGTGGCCTTGCGTGCTGATATTGATGCATTACCTGTTTTTGAACGCACCAACGTTCCGTATAAATCAACTGTTATTGCCGATTATCTTGGACAACAGGTGCCCGTTATGCACGCCTGTGGTCATGATACACATGTGGCCATGCTGATGGGAACTGCTGAAGTACTTGCATCAATGAAAAAAGATGTTCCCGGTACCGTGAAATTTATTTTTCAACCAGCAGAAGAAGGTCCTCCCGGCACGGAAGAAGGCGGTGCTCCGTTGATGGTGAAAGAAGGTGTAATGGAAAATCCGAAAGTGGATGCCATTTTTGGAATACATATTTCTGCCGGTCTTGAAATTGGAAAGATCCGTTACAAAAGCGGTGCGTTCATGGCCAGCAGCGATTGGTTTACGATAAAAGTAAAAGGTAAAGGCGCACACGGTTCTGCTCCATGGAATGGTATTGATCCCATCATGATCTCTGCGCAGATCATTAACGGTTTGCAAACCATTGTGAGCCGCAGTGAAGATCTTACCAAAGCTCCTGTTGTAATTACTGTTGGTAAATTCAATGGCGGTGTAAGAGAAAATATTATTCCGGAAGAAGTAAGTTTCAGTGGCACCATCCGCACACTTGACAGTAAGATGCAACAGGATGTGTACGACAAGATACGCCGCACCGCCACCAATATTGCTGCCGCAATGGGCGGTACTGCAGAAGTAACAATTGACAACAAAACACTGGTTACTTATAACACACCTGAATTGGTAAGCAGCATTGTTCCTTCGTTAAAAACTGCTGCCGGTGCTGATAATGTAGGTGAAGGCACATGGACAACCGGTGCTGAAGATTTTTCTTTCTTTGGCGAAAAAGCACCTGCTTTCTTTTTCAACTTAGGCGGTATGCCAAAAGGCGCACAACCAACAGGACATCATACTCCTGATTTTTTAATTGATGACAGCATGCTTGATGTGGGCATTAAAGCATTTTGCAATATTGTGTTTGACTATGGGAAAGTGAAGAAATAGAAACACGGATTGTACTGATCAAAGCGGATGAACACAGAAGAAATCTGCATTCATCCGCTTTACTTTTGCTATTTGCGAATCTATTCAGCGTTTTAAAAATTTATTCTTCAGCAACTGCTCCATCACTTCTTCTTTTTCACTGCGGCTGATGGGGATGCGATGCGAAGCAATGCGTATTTCATTTCCTTCAATGGCATCGATCTTTGCTGCATTTACAATAAACGATTTGTGCGTTTTTACAAACTGTGCTGTTGGCAGGTATTCTTCTACCGATTTCATGGTGAGATAACTGATGTATTTCTTTTCTGCTGTATAAATGCAAACATAATTCTGCAATGCTTCCACAAACTGCACATCGCTGAAGGCAATACGCACAAACTGGTTATCAGCTTTAATATAAAAATCTGATTGATTGGCATCTGCTGCTTTGTTCTGCTGCCGCAGTTCATAATATTCTTTTGCCTTGAGGGCAGCTTTCAAAAAGCGATCGAAGGAAACCGGTTTCACCAGGTAATCCAATGCATTCAGTTCAAAACCATCCAAGGCGTATTGTGGATAAGCAGTAGTGAAAATAACAGGTGGCGCATTTTTTAACGAACGGAAGAATTCAATACCGGTGATCTTCGGCATTTCAATATCAAGTAACAAGAGCTGCACATCTCCTTTGCTGATAAGATCAACGGCTTTCAGCGGATGATCGTACTCCCCTGCCAGCTGCATAAAATCAACATCCGCTACATATTCTTTCAATCCTTTTCTTGCAAGCGGTTCATCATCTATGATCACTACATTGATCTGCATTATACATTCAGTTTTAAATGAACCCGGTAAATGGTTTCGCTATCGTTAACAGACAATTCGTATTTGCCCGGATACAGCAACTCTAACCGACGCTTTACGTTTTGCAATCCAATACCGCCATTCTTTGTGTCGTTAACTATATGCTCTTTTGAATTTTCAACAATAAAATCCATTGTACCATTCGTTTTGCTCAGCATAACATTCACAAAATTTGTTTCATCATTCCTATGCGAAATATGCTTGAATGCGTTTTCAACAAATGGCATCAGTAGCAGCGGTTCAATCATAAATCCTTTTACTTCAGGTGATGCTTTAAAATCAACTTTATATTGTTCATCAGTACGCAACTTTTGCAAGGAAACATAATCATTCAAAAAATCAATTTCCTTTTCAATTGGTATCTGTGTATCGCCTGCTTCATAAAGCTGGTAACGCAGCATATCAGAAAACTTATGTAACGCTTCTCTTGCAGCGCCGTTTTCTTTATCAATTAAAAAATAAACTGCATTGATGGAGTTGAACAAAAAATGGGGATTGATCTGCGATTTTAAAAAACTCAACTCAGCTTCTGCCTTCTCTTTTGCCATCACAGCCATTCTGCCTTGCATGGCTGTATAATCAAACATCAGCTTAATGGCAGCACCACCAAGCACCAGGAAAAAATGTGGCAGCATGTTATCATACACACGATCCTTCCAGTTATCTGACCAGTTTAACAGCAAAACATTATTGGTCATGCGTCCGAGAATATTCATCTTTAGTATGCTGCTGCCAATCACGAATGCAACCAGCACCAAGGCAAACAAAACATACTTCTTTTTATAAAGCAGCTTGGGTATGAGCAGGTAATTGGTGATATAAACAAGAATAGCCAGATCCACCACTTTGATCAGCGTAACTTTAAATGCTGTTGCAGGTAATGCATAATCATCGTAACGAAACATGAACCAGATACCTGATACCAGCAACCAGATCAGTACATGATGAAGATTGTATTTTAAAAAGAATGTAGCGTTATGCATAACTCAAAATAAATGTACAAATTCCCGCTGTTAAAAAAGATTACAGCAGCTGCTGCTTTTTGCTGATGAAATGCAGGACTGCCATTGGTCAAGCAAGTAAAGCAGAAGGTGTAAATAACTTGCACAGGTTTCTTTTTCTTTCCACTTTTACGGCATCAAATAATTGTGGTATGAAACGCTTTTTTGTTGCTGTGGCTGCATTACTGTTATTGGTGCCGGTTGCATGCCGTGCACAAGTACAAAAGAAGAATCCAAAGGACATTAAAACAGGTGGCCCCTGCGAAGGTTGTGAAGCCATTTACGAAAGTCCTTTGTCGTTTGAAAAACTGGAACCGATGGTTTGGTTACCCGATTGCAATGAGCCGGGAAGAAAACTGGCGGTGAGCGGTACCGTGTACTAAGCAGAAGGAAAAACACCGGGAGAGGGTGTGATCAT
>NZ_CAMLGT010000084.1 GCF_946479605.1 uncultured Lacibacter sp. | reverse complement strand
AATACAGCAAGGGCAAATGCATTTGCAGCGTTTGAAAAACGTTTGCTCGATCAAAAACAACAATACTACTCTTCGCTTTCATTTCCTTATGTACAGCAATCAAATCTTGTTTGGAAATTGTTCGGGCCATTTGATAACAAAGGCGATCTATCCAAACAATTTGCACCGGAACAAAAAAGTTTTGATGCAGATAAAACAAAGCCAGCAACAGAACAGGTTGGTGCAACAGTTGTATTGCGTCATTGGTGGGCGCCGTTGATTAAAGGCGCAATACAAAATGCAGAAGACAGTACGACCTGGTATGCTGTAACAAAAGTCTGGAGCGATGAAGATGGAGAACAATCATTCTGGATCGGCTTTAATAATTTATCCCGCTCACCTGCAACCGATGCACCACCTGCAAATGCATGGGATGCTAAACAAAGTGCAGTGTGGGTAAATGGACAATTGATTCCTGCGCCGCAATGGAAACATGCAGGACAAAAAGGCAATAGTGAATTGCCATTGGCCGATGAAGGGTATGAATACCGTACGCCTACAACTATTTTCTTAAAGAAAGGTTGGAACACTGTCCTGATCAAAGCGCCGGTTGGCAGCTTTAAAGGAAAGGATTGGCAAAACCCGGTGAAGTGGATGTTTACGTTTGCACCTGTTCAATTTTAAATAAATAAACACGTATTGATTATGTCCTTAAAATTTGTAAAGTTCCTGTTGTTGCTTGCTTGTCCGTTTACCCTGTTTGCACAACAGGTTTCTATTATTCCGCAACCGGTTGAATTAAAACTGAACGAAGGAAATTTTAGTATCGATAAAAATACAACTGTACAGTTTAATGCTTCGCAGGCTGCATTAAAACCGGCAATTGATTTTTTTCTCAATGCTGTAAAAGATATTTCAGGCATTCCATTGCAGCAGAATAAACCTGCCGCAAAAAAAGTGGAGTTTATTCTTGCCGCACAAACTGCATTCAAGCCCGAAGCATACAGCTTAACGGTTACGCCTTCACTGATTCAGATAAAAGCCAGCAGCTATGCCGGTATTTTTTACGGCATTCAATCTGTGCTGCAAACATTGCCACAGGTTCGTACCAATGCAGCGTTGCTGGTGCCTTGTATGCAGATCAATGATGAGCCACGTTTTAAATGGAGAGGCATGCATCTCGATGTGAGCCGTCATTTCTTTTCAGCAGATGTTGTGAAACAATACATCAACCTGATGGCAATGTACAAGATGAATACTTTTCATTGGCATTTGGTAGATGACCAGGGCTGGCGTATTGAAATCAAAAAATATCCCAAGCTTACTTCAACAGCTGCTTGGCGTGTTGATCAGAATGATAAAGTGTGGGGCAGCCGTCCACAGGCAAAACCGGGTGAAGATGCTACTTACGGTGGCTATTACACGCAGGAACAGGTGAAGGAAATTATTGCGTATGCGAAGACAAGAAATGTAACAGTGGTGCCTGAAATTGAAATGCCCGGGCATGTGGCATCAGCTATTGCAGCTTATCCGCAGTTGAGTTGTACGCAACTGCCGCAGCTGCCGTTAACGGGTGGTAATTACAATAACATGTCCTCAAACTATTGCGCAGGTAACGAAGAAGTGTTTTCGTTTTTGCAGGATGTGTTAACAGAAGTGATCGATTTGTTTCCTTCAACCTATATTCATATTGGTGGCGATGAAGTGGATAAAGGTCCATGGAAAAAATGTGAGCGTTGCCAGGCTCGTATGAAAAAAGAAGGATTGAAGAACGAAGAAGAACTGCAGAGTTATTTTATCAAACGCATGGAGAAATTCATCGTCAGCAAAAAACGGAAAATGATTGGCTGGGATGAAATACTCGAAGGCGGATTGGCGCCTGAAGCAACGGTGATGAGCTGGCGTGGTGAGGCTGGTGGTATTGAAGCGGCAAAGATGCATCATGATGTGGTGATGACACCGGGTTCGCCTTGTTATTTCGATCATTACCAGGCAGGGCCCGAAGGTGAGCCGTTGGCCATTGGTGGATTTAATACCGTAAAGAAAGTGTACGATTATGAACCTATTCCAAAAGAGTTGAGTGCAGAACAACACAAATATGTATTAGGAGCACAAGGCAATGTGTGGACAGAATATATTTCAACTGCAGAACATCTGGAGTACATGGTGTTGCCACGGATGTTGGCGTTGGCAGAAACCGTTTGGTCGCCTGCAGCAGCAAAAAACTGGAACGATTTCAGCAGACGTTTGCAGTTTCATTTCAAAGCCTTTGAAGCAAAAGGGTTGCATTATTCACCGGGCAATTTTACAGTTGATATAAAACCTGCTGCCAAAAATGGAAAACTGGAAGTAGCATTGTTTTCGGAAGTACCCACTGCTTCGATTCTTTATACAACTGATGGATCGGTGCCAACTGTATCAAGTGCGGTGTACACACAACCCATTGCTGTTGAAAGCACACAAACGATACGTGCAGTAACCGTGCAGAACGGAAAGATCATGAACCTGCAACCTGTTGAACAACGTTTTGTGATGCACAAAGCAGTTGGTGCCAATGTGCAGTATGCGTTTGCTCCATCACGTTCGTACATGGCCGATGGTATGAACTCGTTAACAGATGGTGTGCGTGGAAAATCAGCAGTCAATAAATTCTGGCATGGCTTCAATAAAAATAATCTTGTTGCAACGGTTGATCTGGGTACAGAAAAAACGATCAGCCGTGTTTCACTCGGTTGTTTACAACATTACCGTGACTGGATCTTTTTACCTACAGCTGTAAAGTTTGAAGTATCACTTGATGGAAAAACATTTACCGAAGTAGCAACGGTGCAGAACGATGTGCCGGTGAATACACTTGCGCTCACCATCAAAGATTTTACGGCAAAGTTTGCTGCAACCAATGCCCGTTATGTGCGAGTAACAGCGTTTACATTAGAAGCTTGTCCGAAGGGTCATCCCGGCGAAGGCAAACCTGCATGGACGTTTGCAGATGAGTTGGAAGTAGAATAAAGAAATCATTCCATAAAGCGAAAAGCCGCAGTTATTACACTACGGCTTTTTTTGTATGTTGCTATAACCTGTTTTGAAAATCTCAGACCGCCTTATAGATTTCATCTTGCACGCACCTGTTTATATATTCCGCATACTTTGTATATTGAAGATATAAACCTGGTGCATGATTGAACATTTTCCTTTTTTTCTAACCATGTTACTGGCCATTATTTTTCTTGTGATGCTGGCAAACAAATTAAAAGTAGCATATCCAGTATTGCTTGTTCTGGCAGGACTGCTGATAAGTTTTATACCTGGCATTCCTGTTATACATATTGATCCTGAATTGATCTTTATTATTTTCCTGCCACCATTGTTGTATGAAGCAGCATGGTCTATTTCGTGGAAAGAGTTATGGCGCTGGCGCCGGATTGTGGGCAGTTTTGCATTTGTAGTGGTGTTTCTAACCGCTTTGTCAGTGGCATTTGTTTCCAACTGGTTTATACCCGGCTTTACACTGGCGCTTGGTTTTTTATTGGGTGGAATTGTGTCGCCTCCCGATGCTGTAAGTGCAGGAGCTATTCTAAAATTTGTAAAAGTGCCCAAACGGATGTCGTCGATACTGGAAGGCGAAAGTTTGTTGAATGATGCTTCATCACTGATTATTTTTCGTTTTGCATTGATTGCAGTAGCTACCGGTCAGTTTGTGTGGTACCAGGCTGCATTAAGTTTTAGCTGGATGGTGCTGGGCGGTGCAGCCGTTGGTTTGCTCATTGGTTTCATTTTTATGAAGCTGCATAAATATTTACCTACCGATGTGAATATGGATATTGTGTTGACAATCATCACACCTTATACCATGTACATAGCTGCCGAGCAAATGCATAGTTCAGGTGTGTTGGCTGTTGTAAGTGGAGGTTTGTTTTTATCGAACAAACGGCATCATTTTTTAAGCAGTTCATCAAGGCTGCGTGGTGTAAATGTGTGGGAGAGTTTTGTGTTTGTGTTGAACGGGCTGGTATTCCTGCTCATCGGGCTCGATTTGCCGGAAATAACCGCTGGTCTTAAGCAGGAAGGTGTGAGTTTTACATCCGCTATTGGTTATGGTTTGCTCATTACGGTTGTTTTGATTGTTGTGCGCTTTCTCTCCGGATACGGTGCCGTTGTTACAACAATGATTGCCCGCAATTTTATACAGGTTGCAGATCCCAACCCCGGGTTTAAGGCTCCGTTGATCCTTGGCTGGACGGGGATGCGTGGTGTGGTTTCACTTGCAGCAGCATTGGCAATACCTGTTCAGTTGAGTAATGGCACACCGTTTCCACACCGAAACCTCATTTTATTTATCACGTTTGTGGTGATCTTAACTACACTGGTGCTGCAGGGGCTTACCTTACCCGTACTCATCAGGAAAATGAAGCTGACATCATACAACGATCATTTACCTGAAGAAGAAGCCGATCATTTTATCAGGAAAGGATTGGCCAGCCATGCATTAGCACATCTCACCAATCATTATAACGCTCAGCTCGATGAACATGATGTGCTGAAAAAACTGGCTGCTAAATGGGAGGGCAAAACTGCTGATGATGCAGAAGTGGTAATGCCGGGAGCATGCAAGCTCATTTACCTTGATCTGCTGAACCAGCAACGTAAATGGCTCATTGAACGTAATCAGACAGATAAACATCTTGATGAAGATGTAATCAGGAAACATCTTCGGGTAATAGATATTGAGGAGGAAAAGTTGCGGTTTATGTAAATGGCCACCTGCTGTTTAAAAGAACAATTGTTTGCTTTGGTTGAATGAATGTTGCACTATCTTTTCAAGAGGCATAACAGCAGTAAGCAATTTAACTTCCTTCCATAACATTCTTCTATCATTGCCTGGCTGTTTAAACCGCTCATTTGCAAAAAGGCTGTATTTCCAACTGTTGCAGGCACGGAAGCGTGCCATGTTGGAAAATAATCCATCAAATCAGTAAAACCTTCCATTGAATGCCGTTACAGGCTGATTTACTTTGAACTTGGAAAAAAGCCGGTTTTCAACGCAAGTATCGGCAGGAACATAAAACTGATTGCAGCCACATGTTTATAAAGAAATACTTCGAAGAATTTGCAGTGAATGATGTGCGCCATACACGTGGACGCACAATTACCGAAACTGATATTGTTATTCACGCCGGTCAATCAGGCGATTTTTTTCCTCATCACATGGATGAAGAGTGGTGTAAAACCCAGCCGTTTCAAAAACGCATTGCACACGGCACACTCATCTTTACAGTAGCTATTGGTCTTACTGCCGATTTTATTAATGAAGTAAGCATGACCTATGGCTATGAGCGTTTACGTTTTATTAAACCGGTATTCATTAACGATACCATCAGAGTAGCTGTTACTATTAAAGACAAAAAGGATCATAAGAAACCTGAATTTGGTTTAGTGACCGAACTGGTGGAATGTTTTAACCAGCATAACGAACTGGTAATGCTTTGTGAGCATTTGTTATTAGTACATAAAGGAAACAACTGAGAATGGAAAGGGTTATACTGAATGGCATTACTTGGGGACACAGCAGGGGCATAACTCCACTGCTGGCTGTTTCGCAACGTTATAGCGAACTGCAGCCTGCGGTAGAAATACGCTGGAAGAAAAGGACGTTGCAGGAGTTTGCTGATTTTCCTATTGAGAAACTTACAACCGATTATGACCTTTTAATTATTGATCATCCATGGGTAGGTTGTGCAGCGGCTACTAATTGTGTGTTGCCGTTAAATGAATACCTGCCTGCTGCTTATTTTCAGGATCAGCAAAATAATTCTGTCGGACAATCACACATCAGTTATAATTATAATCAGCAACAATGGGCATTAGCAATTGATGCAGCTACACCTGTTGCCAGCTATCGTAAGGATCTGCTGAATAATGTGCCGCAAACTTGGGATGATGTACTTGCATTGGCGAAAGAAGGAAAAGTAGCAGTGCCTGCCATACCAATTGATCTGCTCATGAATTTTTATACATTCTGTATTGCACACGGCAAAGAACCTTTTCAATGGGAAGAAGAAGTGATTGATGCTCAAACAGGCATTAAAGCCATTGAAACCATGAAGCAGTTGTACAGCTTGGTTAATAAGAAAATGTTTAGCTGTAACCCCATAGCTGTGGCAGAGTTAATGAGCAACAGTAACGATTATTTATATTGTCCGTTTGCTTATGGTTATTCAAACTATTCCAGAAACGGGTATGCAAAACATGTACTGCATTATACTGATGTGGTAAGGTTTAGTACAAAAAAATTAAGAACAACACTGGGCGGAACAGGTATTGCTGTATCTGCATTCAGTAAGCATAAGGAAGTGGCTGTTGATTTTGCACGCATGATCGTGGATGGCAATTGCCAGCGTACAATGTATGTGCAGAATGGAGGACAGCCGGGTCATCGTTCGGCATGGACAGATGCAGAAGCAAACAGCATCAGTAATAACTATTTCACCAATACATTGCCCGTGCTTGATAACAGTTATGTTCGTCCACGTTATAATGGCTACTTATTTTTCCAGGATCATGCAGGCGATCCGTTACAGGAGTGTTTACGCAACGATGGTGATCCTGCAAAAGCACTGAAGGCAATGAATGAACTGTATCATCAATCTCAACTCAAAAAAACAGCAGCTGTAATATGACGATGTTGCCATTACAAGGAATAATTGTGCTGGAGTTTTGTCAGTATCTCTCCGGGCCATCGGCTTCATTACGACTGGCTGATCTAGGTGCAAGGGTAATCAAGATCGAACGGCCAAAAACCGGCGATGCCGGAAGAAAATTAGCTATCAAGGATATGTGGGTAGATGACAACTCATTGTTGTTTCATACCATTAACCGTAATAAAGAAAGTTTTACTGCGGATCTGAAGAATGAAGAAGACAAAACTGTTTTGTATAAACTGATACAGAAAGCTGATGTACTCATTCATAATTTCCGTCCTGATGTAATGGGAAAGAACGGGCTAGATTATACAACTGTACAACGGCTGAACCCCCGGTTGGTGTATGCCGAAATATCAGGCTATGGGAAAAAAGGTCCGTGGAAAAATAAACCCGGCCAGGATCTGCTGTTGCAATCCATGTCGGGTCTGGCATATACAACGGGCAACGGTAGTAATGGTCCTGTTCCGTTTGGTATTTCTATTACCGATATTCTGGCAGGCTCGCAATTGGTGCAGGGTGTGTTAGGCGCACTCATCCGCCGGCAAAAAACAAATAAAGGTGGATTGATTGAAGTGAGTTTGCTGGAATCAGTTCTCGATTTTCAGTTTGAATTACTCACCACTTATTTTGCCAACGGTCAGCAACCAAAAAGAAGTGTGGTGGCAAACGGTCAGCCATTATTAGGTGCACCGTATGGTATTTATGAAACAGCTGACGGTCATCTTGCATTAGCCATGATGGATATTCATCAACTGGCTGATACAATTCATTGCCCCGGCATAAAAACATTTGCAAAAGAAGATGCATTTATAAAACGTGACGAGATCAAACAATTGCTGGCAGATCATCTCAAACAAAAAGAAACAGCGTATTGGTTAAACCTGTTACAGGAAGCTGGGTTGTGGACCATGGAGGTAATGAACTGGGACGGCTTAACAAAGCATGATGCATATCGTGTATTGAAAATGGAACAGCAGGTAGCATTAAAGGACAAACAGTTTATTACAACAAGATGCCCGATACGAATAGATGGAGAGTTGCTACTGTCTGCAAAGCCTGCACCGCAATTGGGAGAGCAGAACGAAGCGATACGAAGAGAGTTGTTGACAGGAAATTGATGATATGAGTAATGAATGATGAGTGCGGTTCTCATTCATCATTGACCTTCACAAAAAGACAAAATGAAACTATTAGAAGATATATTGATCGTCGATTTCAGCCAGTTCCTTTCGGGACCATCTGCAGCATTGCGTTTGGCCGATATGGGAGCACAGGTGATTAAAGTGGAGCGTCCGGGAACAGGCGATATTTGCCGTGAGTTGTATGTGAGTGATGTGATGATTGAAGGTGAATCAACCATTTTTCATGCCATCAACCGTAACAAACAAAGCTATGCGGCCGATCTGAAGAACCCAGATGATCTCTTTAAAATAAAACAACTCATTGCAAAGGCCGATGTGGTGATGCATAATTTCCGCCCGGGGGTAATGGAACGTATCGGGCTGGATTATAATACGGTGAAACAGATAAAGCCTGATGTGGTGTATGCAGAGATCAGTGGTTATGGTGCAGAAGGTCCTTGGAAAGATTTACCTGGCCAGGATTTGTTGTTGCAATCAGTATCAGGGTTAGCATGGCTCAGCAATAACATTCATGAAAGCCCTACACCAATGGGTGTGGCAGTGGTGGATATTATGGCCGGAACACATATTGCACAAGGTATACTTGCAGCACTTTTCCGCAAAGGACAAAATGGCGAAGGTGCGCTGGTGCAGGTGAGTATGCTGGAAAGTATCCTGGATTTCCAGTTTGAAGTACTGACCTGTTATTATAATGATGGTAAACAATTACCGGTTCGTGGCGCAGTGAATAGTGCCCACGCATATATTGCAGCGCCTTATGGCCTGTATAAAACAAATGATGATTACATTGCATTGGCAATGACCAACATTCCAACGCTTGCAGATTTGTTACAATGCGAACCATTGAAGCAATTCTCCGACAGCAATGATTGGTTTGCCAAGCGGGATGAGATCAAAAGCATTTTAGCACAACATCTTGCAAAGCAGCCAGCTCAACATTGGCTGAGTGTGCTGGAAAAAGCAGACGTATGGTGTGCCCCGGTAATGAACTATGATGCATTGGTGAAGCAGGAAGGTTACCGCCTCCTGGAAATGGAAATAAAAGTGCAAACGGGCAATGGACTCACGGTGAGCACTACTCGATGTCCAATAAGGGTGGACGGTGAAGTGCAGTTATCGGGCAAAGGAGCGCCTGCATTGGGGGAACATAATGAACAAATTGAACAACAATTTGGGTTAAACACTCACCTGCAGGATGTAAGTAAATAATTCCTTGCCGATGATACAGAAGATTGCTGATACACATGTTCACATATGGGACTTTCAACGTGCAGAGTATGCATGGCTGAAAAATAATACCAGCATTCTTAACCGAACATATGCCATAGAAGAACTGGAGGCCGATCGCCAGGAAGCAGCAATAACAACAGGAATTCTTGTACAGGCTGCCAATAATTTTGAAGATACTGACTGGATGTTGCATGTTGCTGTAAACACAAACTGGATTGCAGGTATTGTTGGCTGGTTGCCGTTAACTGATCCTGAAGCAACCTTAAAAGCACTGCAACGGAAATACGGAAAAGAAAAATATTTCAAGGGCGTTCGTCATTTGATACACGATGAGCCCGATCCATATTGGCTGTTGCAACCTGCAGTGATCAACAGCCTGCACATATTAGCCGATCATAATATTCCCTACGATGTAGTAGGTGTTTTACCCGAACATATTGAAACCGCATTGGAAGTGGCGAACAAAGTACCGGATCTGAAAATGGTGTTCGATCATTTAAATCAACCACCAATTGCAACAAATGAACAATTTGGACGATGGGGTGAGCTGATGAAAGAAGCAGCGCAGCATAAGAATTTTTATGCAAAAATATCAGGGCTTGGAGTAACGGCACAAAAAGGAGCGGACTGGACGGCGGATGATATAAAGCCCTATGTGGCTTTTGCTGTTGAGCAGTTTGGAACAGACCGTTGTTTTCTTGGTGGCGATTGGCCGGTGGCATTACTGGCCGGTTCTTACAACCATGCCTGGAAAAATTATAAAGAAGTAATTCTTGAACTCGTGGATAAATCAGCAGCAGAAAAAATATTTTATTCCAATGCTGCAAACTTTTATTCTTTTTAAATCATCTGCAAAAGAGTATGGAAGTAATTAATGGCGTTTTGTTTCATGCAGTAGGTGCTTCCAGCGCTTCACTCTGTTATACTCCGCAAAAAAAGGTAAAGGGCTGGAGCTGGCAAACCTATTGGCTGGCGCAGGCGGCTGTTTGTTGGTTATTATTACCCATACTCATTGCATGGATAACCATTCCGCAAATAACAACTGTATTAAAAGAAGCGCCCGCTTCTGCCATGCAGAATAGTTTTTTATTAGGTATTGCTTATGGTGTAGGTGGCACTGCTTTTGGTATTGCCATTCGTTATGTTGGTTTTTCATTGACCTATGCTATTTCAGTTGGCATCAGCTGTGTGTTGGGTACATTGTTGCCACCGTTGGTGAATGGCACATTAGGTGATGTGTTATCAGGTACAGGCTCGGGCTATCTCATCAGTGGTGTAACCATGGGTGCTTTAGGTATTGCTGTTTGTGGTTTTGCAGGACGAAGCAAAGAGAAAGATATTGAACGTCATCAACAAAGCAAGATCATCTTTTCATTGTCAAAAGGATTGCCGCTTTGTTTGCTGGCAGGTGTGTTATCTGCATTGTATGGTTTTTCATTAAACCAGGGCCAACCCATTGCCGATGTGGCCGCCAAATATGGTGCAGGTAATTTTCAGGGCAACGTCATTTATATTTTTTCCAATACCGGTGCTTTTATCAGCACTATGATCTATTGTTTGTATTTGCATCGGAAAGAAAAAACATTTGCAGAGTATGCTTCAACAGGTATGGGTGGTTTAGGCTTGAATTATGTGATGGCTGTTTTAACCGGCCTGCTGTGGTATGGCCAGTTTTTCTTTTATGGTTTAGGCCATGTTCGTATGGGGAAATTTGAATTCAGCAGTTGGGCTATTCACATGATCATGCTGGTATTGTTAAGTGCAGTAACAGGGTTGTTGATGAAAGAATGGAAGAACAGCAGCAGCAAAACAATTCGCTTACTGGCTGTGGCAATTGTTATTTTAATTACGGCAGTTTTATTATTAACACAGGGAAATAAGCTGGGAGCAGTTGAGTAAAAGAGAATTTGAAATGACGAGTCATCAAAGAGATATCGCTTCAGCACAATTGCCAATTTACATAATCGGTGCAGGTGGAATTGTAAATGCTGCCCATCTGCCTGCCTATATGCTGGCAGGTTTTCATGTGCAGGGTATTTGTGATCTTGATCCAGAAAAAGCAAAAGCAACAGCTGAGCGTTTTGGTATTAAAAAAGTGTTTGCAAGCCCGGAAGAGTTATTGAAACAATTGCCTGCAAATGCAGTGATTGATATTGCAGTACCCGGCCCTGCATTGATTCCGTTACTTGAACAATTACCGGATGGGGCTCCCGTGTTGTTGCAAAAACCAATGGGCGAAGATGTTGATTCTGCAAAGCAGATTCTTGAGATATGTAAACGAAAGAATCTGCATGCAGCTGTTAATTTTCAACTGCGTTATGCGCCATTCATTCTGGAAGTAAAACGAATGATGACAGAAGGACTGCTTGGTGAGATCAACGATATTGAAGTGAATGTAAACGTGTACACGCCCTGGCATCTGTGGGATTTTTTAATGAAATCACCACGAGTGGAGATCTTGTATCATAGTATTCATTACATCGATCTTGTGCGACATATACTGGGCAATCCTGTATCGGTCTATGCGAAGTCAACCAAACATCCGAGTATGCCTGCGCTTGCATCGGTACGCAGCAACATCATTATGGATTATGGTGACATGATACGGGCGAACATTCTTACCAATCATTGTCATAATTACGGAACGCCAAAGCAGCAATCGTATATCAAGTTTGAAGGAACAAAAGGTGCGGTGCTCATCAACTTTGGGGCACTCATCAATTATCCCCGTGGCGAAGCCGATAGTTTTGAATATGTGTTTCTGGAAGAAGGAAAAGAACCGCAGTGGCAGGAAAAGAAAATTGACGGCAGTTGGTTTCCA
Organism: uncultured Lacibacter sp.; assembly: GCF_946479605.1. Next base: position 1,428 of record NZ_CAMLGT010000084.1, on the reverse strand, counting down.
CATGCATTTATCGGAACAATGGAACAGGTAATGCTGGCAGCTGCAGGAAAAATTGAGAAACCGGATAATGCTGTGGAAGATTGTTTATACACCATGGCATGTACTGAAGCTGCATATATGAGTTGTCAGCAAGGTGGTATTAAAATAAATGATCTGATTTAACGAACCTCATCAGCTGTTGCAAACCATCACGGTAGTTGTGAATAGTTCAAAGAAAAGATTGTAATGAAAAAACGACTGGTAATTGCATTTTTATTTTTTACACAACATTTATTTGCACAGCAGGTTGCATTTCCCGGTGCAGAAGGTTTTGGTAAATATGCAACAGGTGGAAGAGGAGGGAACATTGTTGCCGTGACCAATCTCAACGATAGTGGCGTAGGAAGTTTCCGCTGGGCATTGGAACAATTCCCCGGCGAAGCATTAACAGTTATTTTTCGTGTATCGGGAATTATTGAATTGCAATCGAAGATCCAGATCAAACGTTCCAACTTAACCATTGCCGGACAAACAGCTCCCGGCGACGGCATCTGTTTAAAAAATCAATCGCTCATTTTAAATGGCGCTTCTGCAAAAGGCAATCATGGTAATATCATTATCCGCTATATCCGTTCACGCCCCGGTGGTACATTGAAAACAGGATTGTACGGCTTTGATATGGAGAACTGTCATGATGTAATTGTTGATCATTGCAGTTTCAGTTGGGCCAATGAAGAATGTGCAGCCATGTACGATACAAAAAATACAACTGTGCAGTGGTGTATCATTAGTGAAGGTTTGTATGAAGCAGGTCATCAAAAAGGGCATCGTTCTTATGGTGGTGTATGGGGCGGACAATACGCAAGCTATCATCACAACTTATTAGCACATCTCAACAGTCGTGCAGTACGCTTCAATGGTGCAAGAGCACATGATACGTTTGCATTGATCGATTACCGCAATAATGTGATTTATAATTGGGGCAATGCCAATGCGGCTTATGGCGGCGAAGTAAATATTGCAGGAGGGTTGTCGCAGGTGAATATTATCAACAATTATTACAAGCCGGGTCCGGCAACATCATCCGAATTAAAATTTGTCAACGCCTCTTATCAAAAAGAAAACAGTAAAGGAACAGGTGAGTGGTTTGTTGCTGGCAATATCATGGAAGGCGATAAAGGGTTGACAAAAAAGAATGAGAATGGCGTTGATCTGAAAGCACAGGGTTATCCTTTAGAAGCTATTTCTAACAAAGCATTTCCAGTGAGCATTGCATTACCTGGTGAAACAGCAAAGCAAGCATATGAAAAAGTGTTGCGTTATGCTGGTGCCATTTTCCCAAAACGTGATGCAACCGATGAGCGTGTAGTGAATGAAACGAGAACAGGCACTGCCGTTGGTAAAGGTTCATTTGGCAAACCTGGAATTATTGATAGTCCGTTGGCAGTA
>NZ_CAMLGT010000083.1 GCF_946479605.1 uncultured Lacibacter sp. | reverse complement strand
CTGCCAAGCTGTTAAAAAATTGATCCGTTCATTTTTTGTAAGTGTTACGATGCTTCCTTTTTCTTCATAGAAAAAATGCGTGGCAATAAAACGCTTTACATGGTCTCTGCTTTCTTTTGGTAAGTAGCGTTGCAGTTTCCAGAAATCACGGCTGCCGGAAAGCTTAATGGCTTTTTGTACATTGCCTGAACCGCAGTTGTAAGCGGCCACTACCAATAACCAGTCATCAAATTGTTTGTAAAGAGCGTTCAGGTATTTTGCAGCCGCATTTGTGCTTTGATAAATATTTCTGCGCTGATCATTCTTTGCTGTTACACTTAAACCAAGTGTTTTTGCTGTGGAAGGCATCAGTTGCCAGATACCGGCAGCACCTGCACCGGATGTAGCAGTGTTTTTCATTTTTGATTCAACAACGGCCATGTACACCAGTTCAGCAGGTAAACCATGCTTCACAAGTATGTTGCGGATAAGTTTAAAACTATTCGCATTTCGTTCTTTGATGTCATCCAGCAATTCATCATGCTCATCAAGATAAGCATCAACATAATTCTCAACAGCAGGTTGTAACTGAACAACCGGCAACACAATATTTTTCTTCAGTGTTGTTTTTGCTATTAATGAATCATGAAGAAAATTACCTGCAGCAAATGCTGTTTGCAACGAACTGTTGTTGTTGCTGGTAGTGGCTTGTACTTGTTGAAATGAAGCAACAGGTAAGCCGAATAATACAATACGTTTCCATAAAGCTGTTTTCATTACACTGTTTTTCGTTAAGAAATGCTCACGGGTAATGGATTTCTTATAAACAGTTTTTCAGTAAAGTATTGGAGAGTAAATGCGATCGGAAAACAATGGTGATCGGGTTACGGCGCACTATTTTCAATAATCGTGCTAAAGTGGAAGAGCAAAAGTAGACAGCAGTTTTGCGAAGTCCTAGTAAACGGGGTATGAAAAACTACGCTGACAAGTTAAAACACTGAGACTCATGTTAATAACTTTTCCACAGCAATTCTGTCAGGGACATTTACGATTTTTTGTTAAAACTATGTTTACGCAGCAAAAACAAAAGAAATGAATTGGTTTACATATACTTAACCGTTGGTAAGCAATGGAAAAATATTTTCAATTATTTTTTCTGCCGTTGAACAACTGCTGCTCTTTTTTGCTGTTGCTGAAGAATATCCTGTAAAAAAGGAGCTAATGTCTGGTCGAGTGATACTGCTGAAATATCAAGCGCATGCGGATCATGTGCTAACTGCAACCATGGTTCAGGCGCATCAAATGCGTATGTTCCAAACACAATAACAGGCGTTCCTTTTGCTGCAACAACTTCATCAGATGCAAGTATCCATTCATCGGCCCATTTGTAGAGAAACTTTGCATCTTCTTCCAGTAAACGCAGGCAGGAATGCGATGCAGGATAACCCGGCAGTTCATACTGGTGAAAGCCGATCCCTTTTTTATTTTCAATATTGAAATTCCATTTTAATTCCCACTCATCGTTAAATGTACTTGTTGTTTGTTCCGCTTTCCAGTTTGTATAATACAATCCTGGTGGAGTGGGATCTGCTTTGCGTCCCATGTTAGACGGGCCCGCATACACAAGTTCACCATATTCGTATGCAGCAAAACTTTGTGAAGGATAAGAAAAGAAAATGATCTTCTCTACGTCTTTTGCAGTAAGTAAATGCAATGGAAAAGGAAGATAGAAAGGAAGGTCACCACTCAGATCATCAGGAACAAGAATTGAATCCATTTTAGCAAGATGGTTACTGTCTGTCCGGTTCACTGCCATCACAATTTTTCGCTCTGCAGTAGTTGCATGCTGTGCCAGCCATTGCTTTGCTGGGGTAAACCGGTACTGTATATCTTTCGCAGGCTTTGCCCAGTTTATTTTCTTACGGGCAGGTGTAGCCGCTTTTTCCTGCGGTTCATTGCAAGATGAAAATACAACAACGCCGGACAGAATGATCAATCTTCTGATCACAGAATGTATGTTCATAGCCTTTCAATCATTGATTCATAAAACCGTTTTGCAAAGGCTATGCCACAACGATTATTTATGCGATCATTACTGCCCGGGTTGATTGTATAAAACAATAAGTTACACTGTTATTTACTGAACATTATTTCAGCGTAAGTTGTATTTCGCCCATATCGGTTGTTTCTCCTTCTTTTACAGGAATGTTTGAAAGTATTTTGTGTTCGTATGGCGGAATGGCTTCAATGATCAGTTCGTACATTCCTGGCTTTACCTGGGTAAAAAGAAAGTTACCACCCACAACATTACTCTTCAGTGTGTCTTTTCCTGAAACAGCCATTACACGTAACGCATTTTCAGCAGGTACTGCTTTGCCTTTAATGGAGCCACCGTTTTGAAAAACAAAAGCGGATAAAATGAATACTGTCAATAACATTGCAATAAATCCCGGATAAGTTTTTTTCATAATAAAGAAATTATTCGGTGAGCAAAAAGTAGACAGGGTAGTGAAAACAAGCATCATGCCATGCCGGATTTTTGTTGATAAAAACAACAGGCAATTGAACATTGTTCAATTGCCTGTTGCCTGTTAAAGTTAGAAATGTATTATAGCTGTTCTTCTTTCTTTACCTGTTCACTTGCTTTACTGTCCCGTGTATTTTTTTGTACAGCAATAGCAGAAAACAAGCTTAATGTAAATGCCATGCCATAAAAGCCTTTCTCACTTCTTGCAAGCTCAGCATTCCATAAACCAACAGTAAGTAATACAAGTGATGTGAGTGCACAAAACCATGATATGCCGTAATATAGATTGGTAACGGGTATGCCTTCTATCTGATCACGCACAGCTTTTTGTACCGATATAGCTGAGAATAAACCAAAGAGTAAAACGGTAAAGTAGTACCCCTTTTCATTTAGTTCCATATCGGCATTCCATAAGCCAATATTAAAAGCAGAGATGCCAATGATCAAAGCAGCCCATGTGGCCGCAACAAAAGCAGGGGATGGGGCGAGTGAATGTTTCTGTTCCATAATGGTTTTATTGTTTGTAACAAAACTATCAGCCTGCCCGGGGATTGTTTTTGACAAAAGTCAAAATTCAATATGGTAAATGTTAAAGACGGCTGCGTATGCGGCTGAGTGTTTCCTGGCTGATGCCGAGGTAGGAGGCAATATGGCCAAGCGGCACACGTTCAGGAATATGCGGGGCATCTTCTAATAATTGATAGTATCGTTCAGCTGCTGTTTTAAACTGTGCATTTACATAACGCTCTTCCAGCCGGATGTAATATTTCTCATACGCAATGCGAACCAGCCTTTCAATATCATGAAAGCGGTTGAACAACTCAGTGAGTGTATCTTTTGAAATTGACCATAATATACTTCCTTCCAGCAGCTGCAGGTTTTCAACAGCTGGTTCCTGTGTGGTAAAACTGTGAAACGATGTAACAAAATCATGTTCAAAACCAAACCAGTGTGTGATCTCTTTCCCATCAAGCGTGTAATAACCACGCAATGCTCCTTTTTCAAGGAAATACAAATGCCTGCATATTTTTCCTTCTGTAAGCAGGTGCTGGTTCTTGGCCAGTACTACCTGTTCAAAGCAATCGTATAAAGCCTGCTCTGCTTCCACGCTAAGCGGCGCATATCCTTTGATGTGTTGTAAAAGTTGCTGCACAGTATAAAAATAAGGAACGGCAAAGTAATAATGGCCGGAGGATTAAGGGAAAGAAGTGCTGCTGCTTTTATCTTTACGCAAACAACAGCGTTATGAAATTCCTTTCACTACAACCATTTGTACCATCGGGCAGCAGGTTCGAAGAGTCAAAAGCATTTTTTCTTGACCTGGGATTTACGCTTGCATGGGATGCCGGTGATTATGTGGGCATGGAAAATAACGGTTGCCGTTTTATTCTGCAACGATACGATAACAGGGTATTTGCTGAAAACTATATGCTTACTGTGAATGTAGAAGATGCGGCTGCTTTTCGTGCCGAAGTGCTGGCAAAAGATTTGCCAGCGAAGTACGGGATAAAGATTGGTGAGCTGTCGCATCAACCTTATGGTAAGGAAGTGAACATCATTGACCTTGCCGGTGTGTGCTGGCATTTTGTGCAGCAATAAACGTTCACTCCGCCGTTTAGTTACATTTCCCTAAAATCAACTAAGTGTTATTATTGAATGTGGACAACCTTATTGGGTTGAATAAGTTGTTGTACACATATTCCAATATATTTACTCATAGCCTTATTAAAAACGTACCTGCACCCGCTGCCTCCACATTCAACCAATCAACTGTTCAATGGTGTTTCAATCTTCGGCATTTGTATCTGCGCCCATGGCAAAAGAAAGCCGCATTGCTTCGCTTGATGTTTTGCGTGGAGTAGCTATCATCGGAATCCTGTTTATTAACGTTGTTGGTTTTGGTATTGCAACCGGAGAGAAATTCAGTACAGCTGTATTCGGTGATTTGCTGAGTGCTGACTTTTTCAGCTATGCAGCAGTGTACATGTTTTTTGAAGGGAAGATGCGGGCTGTGTTCTGTATGCTGTTTGGTGCAGGCATCCTTCTTTTTAGTATCAACAAACAAAAGATACAACCAAAACGTGTTGTACTGCTTTTTTATCTCCGTATGTTATGGCTTGTGTTGTTTGGGTTGGTGAATGCGCATTTGCTTTTATGGAATGGAGACATCCTGTTTTTTTATGGCTTGTTTGGCATGCTGGTTTTTTTACTCAGGAAGCTTAAGCCGGTTTATATGGTTATGGCTATTCCTTTTGTATCAATCGTGTGGTTTATGATGGGCACTTTTTATTATTGTGATGTGCGTGAAAAACTGCTTGCATTCAAAGAAGCGGAGCAGGTTCAGCTTGCAGGGCATACATTATCAGCAAAGCAGCAACAGGCAATAGCAGAATGGGAAACAACGAAGCAATCAATGTTTCCGGGCAATGAGGAAGTGCAGGCATCGGTTGAAAAAATGCGTGGCGATTACAGCGCTGTTGCATCAGAAGTACGCCCCAAAGCGCTGAAAGCACAAACAAGTTACCTGCCTGTGGAACTGGGTGATAATGTTGCTTTAATGCTTCTTGGAATGGCTTTGTTTCAATGGGGTTTTTTCTCCGGTAAATGGACCAAACGCCAATACCGCTTAACCATGCTTATTGGTTATGCAGTGGCTATTCCCATTACCATTTACGAATTATGGTATGCTGCACAATACACTACTTCTGTTACGGTGATGATGAAACAGATTGAGCAAACAGCCATACCCTGGAAGAGTTTACTGTACCCTGTTCAACGCATTTTTATGGCCATGGCCCATTGTGCCGTAATTATCATGCTGGTGAAATCGGGCTACTTAACGGCCTTGTGTAAACGCTTACAGGCAGTAGGGCAGATGGCGTTATCCAACTATATCCTGCAAACTGTTCTCTGCTCACTTTTCTTTTATGGGTATGGGCTTGGTTTTTATGACCGGCTGCAACTTCATGAAGTGTATTTTTTTGTCGCCTTTGCAGTTGCATTGCAATTATTGTGGAGTTCGCTTTGGCTGAAATATTTTACGTTTGGCCCGCTTGAATGGCTATGGCGTTCGCTCACATACAAATGGCAAAACATCAGTATCCGCAAACCGTTTGCAACAAAACTGTTTCCTGCAAGAGTGGTGAGTAAATAAGCAGATCAGAATTTCACCATTGTATAGCCTTTCAATTGATATGTGCTGATGGCTGTTAAACCTGAGCTGGCAATTTTTGTACCCGGCATCAGCTCTTCTTCTTTTGTATTGCGTTTGATCATTGTTTGTCCGCATACATAAAATTCCACACCAGCATCGGTCAATTCCTTCAGCAATTGCCTGTTGGGATTTTCTACCTTGAAATATTTTTTATACAGATCATCGCCAAACACTGCATAGGTGGCGCCTTTGCGAAGGATCACCACCATCTTAATATTTTTTGCCGGCACGCCTTCCGCTGCATGAAGATTCACCAAGGTTGCAATGGCTTCAAGATAAATATTGAGCGAATCCGGCTTTGGTGTGTTATCTGATAATTCAATAATGATCTTGTATTCCAGTGAAGGATCAGGTTTATGGTCGGCTGTTGGAATTTCATACACGGTGCCGTACGATTTAATAACAGGGTTTACTTTGTTTTGTGCAGATGCAAATGCCATTGCCAGTACAAAGGCAAAACTGAGGAGATAAGGTTTCATGTTTTTCTTTCAAAATAGAACGTTTGGCAGAAAATCCGCAGCCAAAACATACAGGCGGTCTGTTTTCATTTTGGGTGTGAAAAATTATAGTGATAAAATAACCAGGCCTGCTTTGCAATCAGAAATAAACTGTTTAATTTAATGTTTTCTCATTCCATTATTAAAACACCCGTTATGATCAATACAGATGTTTTATTAGCATGGGGAGCTGCCTATAAAGAATTACAACCAGGCGAGATTCTCTTTAAAGAAGGAACTGTATGTAACTTTTATTACCAACTGGTTAGCGGACAGGTTCGCTGGGTGAATATCGATGAAAAGGGAAAGGAGTACCTGCAATCGCTCATTATTCCCGGGCAATGTGTTGGCGAACTGGGATTGTTTGATGATGGTTTATTTGCAGCTACCGCTATTGCAGATAAAGGCAGCCTTCTGCTGCGTTTACACAAACATGAGTTTTGTCAGTTGCTGAGAACGCATAGTGATATCCATTTTCAGTTTACGGAATTGCTTGTAAAACGTTTGCGTTTTAAGTTTCATATTTTAAAATCAGTTGACAATCATGGATCTGAAAAAAATATCTTTTCATTCATTCAGTATTTGCAGCAAACGGGTGAGCATGTGTGCAATGAATGCAAACGTGTTTTATTAACCCGTAAACAAATTGCAGAAATGACTTCCTTGCGGGTGGAAACGGTGATCCGTGTAATGCGGCGGCTGGAAGCAAAACAGGTGTTGCGTATCAACAGGGGAAAAGTATATATTGGAGACGATATTAAAACATGTTCGCAACACAGCTGTGCTTTGCAGTTGAATGAAATGATCTGAACCGGTGCTAATACAAATACATTATGGCAGTATACAACGATGCCCGGCATACTTGCCGGGCATCGTTGTATAAATTTATGCAGATGGTTATTGTTTGCTGATCCTGTAAATACTTCCGCCATCTGTTACCGCATACAACATATTGTTGTAGTAAAGTACATCACGGAAACGTTCGCCTTTATCAGCAAGCAGCCGTTCTTCACCCACCACTTTGTTGTCTTTAATAACGATCCTTGCAATATGCGATCCGCTTAAGCCTCCAATAAAAAGATTGTTTTCCCATTCAGGAATTGCTTTGCTTTTATAGAAAGCCATCCCACTTGGTGAAAGGGTAGGGTCCCAATAGTAAACGGGTTGTTCCATACCGTCTTTCTGTTGTATGCCATCGCCCACTTTTGGTCCGCCATATTCAATGCCATACGTAATGGTTGGCCATCCATAGTTTTTACCTGCTTTAATGATATTTAACTCATCACCGCCACGTGGGCCAAACTCGCATTCCCACAACTCTCCGGTTACAGGATGGATGTCTAAGCTTTGCACATTACGGTTGCCATAAGAATAAATCTCGGGCATAGCATTCGGATTATTGAGGAAAGGATTACCCGGTGCAGGTTTACCATCGGTTGTGATCTTGAAAATTTTTCCAAGACCTGATTTCAGATCCTGTGCCTGTACACGCCCTTCCATGTTTGAACGTTCGCCGGTACTCACAAACATGTGCCCGTCTTTATCAAAAACAATTCGTGAACCGTAGTGCAGTTTGCTTCCTGCCAAAGCAGGTGTTGCACGGAAGATGACGGTGATGTTTTCTACTGTGCCTGTTGCTTCATTCAGTTTACCCTTTGCAACTGACATGAGATTCCCCACATCATATTTTTCGGAGAAAGACCAATAGATCATACCGTTGCTGCTGAAAGAAGGATCAAGCGCCACATCAAGCAAACCTCCCTGGCCGGCGTTATCAACTGCCGGTAAACCGGTGATCTTTTTGATCAATCCGCCATTGGCATCAAACAACTGCATAAAACCGCTTTTGTCTGTAACCAGCAAACGGCCATCGGGCATTGCTGCAACAGCCCATGGCCGGCCAATGCCGCTTGCAATTTTTTCTGCTTTATAAGCCGTGGTTGTTTTAACAGCATTGATTCTTGTTTGACCGGGAAAGGCCGGTTTATAATTGGTGTTAGCGGCTTTTGTTTCAACAGGAGGAAGATTTGTTGTATCGCCCGGTTGATGAGCTGTATTGCTTTTTCCTTTATCTGTACAGCTTCCGGTTGAGGCACTCAGCAGTAATGCAGAAGTATAGAATAACAATCTGGGATTCATAATTGTAAATTTATTTTATCAGTAAAAGTAACGAAACTCAGTTGATCTGTTTTTGCAGGTTCAGCAGCAAACAGTCTGCCGTTTTTATTCTGTAATTTTACCCCCGTACATTAACAATAAACGAAAGAATATGTTGAAAGGAAAAGTAGCTTATATAACCGGCGGTACAAAAGGTATTGGCTTTGGTATAGCACAGGCTTTGCTCGATAAAGGAATGAACGTGGCCATTACCGGTCGCTCACTGCAATCGGCAGAAAAAGCAGCAGACTCATTAAAGGCCGACAGAAAAAATATTCTGGCATTGGAGTCCGATGTGAGTTCGATGGAGTCGGAACAGAAAGCAATTGCAGCAACAGTTGCGCAATTCGGTCAGTTAGATGTAGTGGTGGCAAATGCAGGACTTGGTCATTTTGCATCCATTGAGCAGTTAACAGCACAGCAGTGGAAAGAAACCATTGATACAAACCTTACCGGTGTGTTTAATACTGTAAAAGCAGGTATTGATCCATTGAAACAAACACAGGGTTACATCATTACCATTGCAAGCCTTGCAGGCACAAACTTTTTCGAAAACGGTTCAGCTTACAATGCAAGCAAGTTTGGATTGGTTGGTTTTACACAGGCAGTAATGCTGGATCTGCGGAAGTACGGCATTAAAGTAACGACTATTATGCCGGGTTCTGTTGCCACTTATTTTAATAACCATACACCAAACGATGCTGATGCATGGAAAATACAACCCGAAGATATTGGTGAACTCGTGGTAGATGTATTGCAACTGAACCCACGCACATTGCCCAGTAAAATTGAAGTGAGACCAAGCATGCCGCCATCGAAATAATCTTGCAGACCGTGAATTGTAAAAAGATTACAAAGAAAAAAGGTTCGTGTTAAACGAACCTTTTTTCTTAACCAATCTAATGAACATGAATCAATGGATTTGTTGGGTTAAATACGCCATCGGGATTGTGATACCATACCCATGCATGCAATAGCCACAGGTTAAAATCAGTATCATATTTCCATACATCATTGCTTCCGGTAAAACCTGCAGGTGCATTGTTGGGAGAAAGAGGAATAGGCACTGCATACTCCACGGCTACCAGTTGCATACTTCCGTTTTCCATTTTATTATACACCAGAATTTCCGGTTTCCTGAAATCGAATGTTGCATCAAGGTTATCCATTTTCAAAAAATGATAGCCCATATTTTCCCTTACAACATCAATGTCTGCATATCCATCCTTTACTGCATTTTTAATATCACGGTAACGGGCAGTGGCTGCACGTGCCTGTTGCAGTTCCCATAATGTTGTTGCAGACAGCCCGCTGTAATTGGTGAGCATTTCGCCGGGAATAAGCATGCCGGGTTTATTCATCAGCATATTATCCTGCAATGAAGTGGACGTAGTACTTGCTTCTTTTGTGCAGCTTCCTGCAAAAAACAGTAACAGTACCAATGTTAGAAACTGTAACGGATGAGCAACGGCTACTTGTTGTTTGATTACGGGGTGAAAGATCTGTTTCATGTAATACTCCTTTTGTTTTGGTTATAAAAAAGTGATTGATGCCTGGAATGACCAGGATGAATGTTGGTTTTTCATAACATAGCTCCGCCATGCTTTGGTTTACACAAGCAAAAAGGCAATACAAATCTGCTTGTGTAAAACAAAACAGCAGCAGTATGGAAATTAAATGTGGCTGGAAAAAACCGGACAGGCCGATTACTGAAATATTGTTGCTGTAGTTTATGATCATACAACAGCAAGCAATTCGGGAAGCTGTGCAGTGATCTTATTCTTTTGCAGTAGCAGGACTGATTGTTGTTGCAATTTCAGTAATGTTTGTAACCGGGAAGCCGCCTTTCTTCCCATGCTCACGCAGCAGTGCTTCGCTTTCGGCCTGGTACACACAATAGATTTTGTTGCCTGTTACATAACTGTGCAGCCATTTGATTTTGGGTCCCATTTCCGTTAACACACTGCAGGATTTTTGTGAAATGCTTTTCAGATCGGGGGCAGTAAGTTGGCCGGCACCGGGAATATCACGTTCAATCAAATAGGTTTTCATTACAGGTTCTTTTTTCGTGTTGTTGTTTGCTGTTTGAGCCGTAGAAGTAAATGCGGCAAATAATAACAAGGCAATAAACAGATAGCGGTGTTGCGTGATTGATTTCATAACAAACAGTTTAATTGGTTTAGAATGAAACAAAGATAATTTCAGGCAAACCTGTCTGCCTATCACAATTCATCCAATAAATAGCAAAATTCTGTCAGCAGTAAGTAATCATTAATTAACAAGGTCGGAGTAAGCCATTGGAAGAATGCCGTATTTCTTTTTAAAGCATTTTGTAAAATAAGAAGGACTGTTAAACCCGGAATTGAAAGCCACCTCTGTTATGTTTTGATTTTTTTTCTTCAGCAGTTCCCGTGCTTTTTCAAGACGGTATTCTTTTAAAAGGTTATTAGGCGACAGATCGCACAACGCCACTGTTTTCCGGTAAAGCTGCGATTGGCTCATAGCAACGGAGCTGCTATATTCATCCATATTAAAATCCTGGTCGTTATAGTTTTTATCAAGAGCAGTAAATAACAGGTTCAGCAGGTTTTGATCGTTGGCCGATAATGTGTACAGGTTGTTTTCGCTGCTTGATAAATAATCTTTTGCTACCAGTTCTTTTACAGTTGATGTAATACTTACCTGCGCAGGTTTGCCAATAAAACAAAGCCGTTCGGCTAATTGAATTGTTTCGCCAAATAGCTGTTCATTTGTTGAAACGGCTTCACCTGCATGAATGCTCATGCGCAAGCCCAGATGCTGCAGCGCTGTATTGTTTATTTTTTGCTGAAGAGAGCAGGCGCAGGCAATGGCTTTTGCAGCCGAAGTAAACGACACTACAAAACCGGAGCCGGCATGTTCTGCTTCAACGCCATTGTGCTCGGCAATCCCGTTTCGTATGAATGTATTCAACTGCCTGATGAGTTCAGTTGTTTTTTCCAAACCGAATTGATGTTGCAGCAACACCGGATCGTTTATTTTGGTTGCAAGGATAATACGGAAAGAAGGTTCGTTGATCAGTTTTAATCCTGTATCGGTTAATTCCGTTTCTTCCGGATCGCTGATGCGGCCGAGAAAAGATTCTACCAGGTTGGGCTGCACCTCAATGATCTTGTGTGGTGTTAATCCATGGGCTTTGTTATGCAGTTCTGTTACTTTTTCTTTGGATGGTGCATCAATCAAACAAAATACATGTCCCCGCAATTCATCCACCCAATACGTCATGCATTTACAGCTATGATCTTTTTCCAGGTACACATCCAGCTTGTGTGCTTCCGCTACATCTTTTGCAGTAACGCCGGGAACAATATGGAGATCCATGTAAATAGGCATAGCGAATTTAATTTTACAGAAAAGTATAAAAAACCATACGAAATTCAAACAAACAATGTCTTATCCTGTGCAATGGCACGATTTGTTTAACTTCAGGGCTCAAGCATTGTTATATGAAAAAAAGGATGAATAAGTTATTGGTCGTTTCTGTTCTTACGTTCGTTATTACGCTGATATCAGGAAGGGGTACAGCCGCACCTGTACGTGAATTTTACCAGCTAACACTTTATCATTATACAACTGTTGATCAGGAGCAGGCACTCGATACTTATCTTCAGAGAGCTTTGTTGCCGGCCTTACATCGTATGAATATAAGATCAGTAGGCGTGTTCAAAGCCATGGCTAACGATACGGCTGCTGCAAAAAAAATGTATGTATTGATACCGGTAAAGTCATTGAATACTGTTGCCGACATAACAAAAAAATTAGCGAACGATAAAGAATACCAAGCTAAAGGAGCAAGCTATCTCAATGCGCCGTATAATGCAGCTCCGTATACAAGAATGGAAACAGTTTTATTGCAGGCGTTTTCATTGGCACCTGTTATGCAGCTGCCGCAATTAAAAGCGCCGAAGAAAGAGCGGGTGTATGAGTTACGCAGTTACGAAAGTGCAACAGAAAAGATTTTTCAAAACAAAGTACACATGTTCAATGAAGGTGATGAGATTGGTTTATTCAAGCGGTTAAACTTTAACGCTGTTTTTTATGCTGAAGTAATTGCAGGAAGTAAAATGCCCAACCTGATGTACATGACCAGTTTTGAAAGCATGGCCGACCGTGATGCACATTGGAAAAGTTTTGGTGCAGATGCACAGTGGAAAACACTTTCTGCAAAACCTGAGTACAAAAACAATGTATCGCATATTGATATCATGTTCCTGCGGCCGACAGAGTATTCAGATTATTAATGCAAAACGTCCGGCAGCTTTTTTAACTCTGCCGGACGTTCACTATTTGTTTAACCTTTACCGTTCTTCTTTTCTTTTTTTACTTTTTCAGGTTTTTCTTTTTTCTCCTTTTGCTTGTCGTTGGCATTGGCTTGTTTTTCTTTTGCCTTGTCTTTCAATTTCTGTTTTTCGTTTTCCTGTATGCGGTCAAAGTCTTTTGCTTTATCCTGGCCAACAAGGTTTTTTATTTCCTCCACCCGTCGCTTATTTAAAGCCTGTATCTGTTCCTGTTTTTGTTGCTGTGTTAGTGCATCGTTTTGCATGATGGTTTTATGCTCATCACGGTAACGGTTATTGATGCTTTTTATTTGTTGACCCTGGTTGCGGTCAATATCCAGGTTTTTTACCTCCCTTTGTTCCTGCTTTATACGTTTCTTTTCTTTTCGTATATCTGTTTCCTGTGCAAAGGCAAGCGTTCCCAGGAAGAGGAACGATAAAATAAACACGATCCGTTGTTTCATAAAATGCGTTTTAATGTGAAGAATCAGTTCTGCTGCTGTATGCAATACAGATCAGAATATGGTTATGCTGATAGTGGTCAAGAATTGTGCCTGAGATCGAAACCAGCATCTTTGGCTGGCTTATCTGTATTTCTGATAAAGGAATGCCGATTTTGTTGCAGAACAAATGATCATGGTCATTGAAAAAGAATACCGGCCTGTTATTCTTTCACCAACTGCCCGCTGAACTGGCAATTGTTGAACGTTGCCCTGCCAACAAACTTCATCGGGTCTGTTTTTCCATAATAACGGAAGATGCAGTTGTTGAACGTTACTTTATCATTATTGCTGCTGAGTAATGTTTGTCTCCCGATCTTATTTGCATACACAAAATGAAATGTACTGTTGCTGATGTTGACTGGTAT
>NZ_CAMLGT010000082.1 GCF_946479605.1 uncultured Lacibacter sp. | reverse complement strand
ATCTTCATCTTTTGCACGGTTAAAGAAAAAAGGTTCGGCAGCCATACGGAAAGCCTGGATCATGATGGTGATGAGCACGGCAATACGATAGATATTGGCAAATACACCCAACTCATGTTTGGCTTGCTTTTCCGGCAGCTCCACCACATGCTGGTACACCAATCTGCTCAGCATATCATTGATCATTCCACCCAGACCAACAATGATCAACGGGTAACTGTAGTTCATCACTTCTTTCCATAATGAACTGTCGAAGTTGAAACGAACCTGTTTCCATTCCTTCCATAATAAAAGAAAAGTAAACATACTGCCGCAAAGATTACCGATCAGGTAATAACCAATGCCAATGTCTTTATTATAGAATGTGCCAATAAAGCTGTCGGGATTTTTTTCGGCATACGAAGGAAGAAAGCCGAGAAATAAAAAAACGATGAGGATATTCACCACTATACCGGCAATGCGTACAAAGGCATATTTCTTTGGTCGGTTCTCCTGCCGTAAACGGGCAAAGGGTAGTGTAGCCAATGTGTCGAAAAATAAAATGGCCAGCATCCAGGTTATGTATTCAGGGTGTTTGTTTAAACCTGCTGCTTCGGTAATGCTGCTATGAAAAAAATACAGTACAACAGTAAATAAAATGGTGGTGCCAAAAATGGAAAGGCTTAAAGTGTTGTATAGTGTGGCCCGGTCTTTTTCATTTGAATAACGGAAGTAAGCTGTTTCAACACCGTAAGTAAACAGCACACTTAAAAAAGGAATGATGGCATAAACCTGCGTAAGATCGGCAGTATTGCCGGGTTCTTTGAAAATGAACGGCAACGCCATGTTCATTAAATAACCCAAAAACCGGCTGGCAATTGTGGGTAATCCATACCATAAAGTTTGTCCGGCTAATTTTTTTACACTGCTCAATGAAACTGTATTACGATTCTTCAAAAATAATTAAAGATTGCCCGATGTTAATGCAACACATTTTACTTAATTTTTCGTCATAGTAATGATAAAATGAAACAATATGAAAAAACAAATCTACACTTTACTTGCATGTTTACTGATTACATATTTTGCTAACGCACAGTCTTCTGGTGAACTGGAGTGGCAAAAGAAAAAAATTCCGGCAACGGTTCTTGAGGTTCCTTACACCGCTTCGGTAACAGAAGATGCCATACGGCAAAAATTCAGCCAAATGGGGTACAGTGCCAAAGAAAGTAAAGGCGTTTACACATACAAAGCTGTGCGGATTCCTGAAATAATGGAGGAAACCTTTGATGTGTTATTGAAAGTAGAACGCAAGAGCCGCAAGGAAAAAGATGAAAGCATTGTATACTTTGTGGTGGCCCGTGGTGGTGAGAATTATGTAAAGGCTACGGATGATGCGGTGCTGATCTCTAAGATCAAACAGTATTGTCTTGGGTTTATACCGTTAGCAGAAGCACAATCACTTGAAGTGGAAATAAAAGGCCAGGAAGATAAAGTGAAAGCGACAGAGAAAAAGCTGAAGGACTATGAAGATGAAAGCAGCAGCCTGGAAAAACGGAAAAAGAAACTGGAAGATGATATTGAAGAAAATAAAAAGAACATTGAAAAACAGAAGGTGGAAGTAGAGAACCAGAAAAAAGCATTGGATGTGCTGAGGGCAAAGCGAAGAAATTAAACTTGAGCAGATAGTCCCGCCAAAGAGCGGGACTTTTTTATTGTGGAGCAGAAAAACTGTTACTGCCTGTAAGCGAATGATCCGTTAATGTGCGGAAGAAATCAACCAACGCAGTACGCTCAGCAGTTGAAAGCTGAATACCGTTGTTCAGCAAAGGATCAAGACTAAGGCTTTGCTGCACACCCGATTGATAATGATCAAAGATCTGCTCAAAGCCAATAAATCGTCCATCGTGCAGGAAAGGATAACTTTTATACAAATTTCTAAGCGATGGTACCCGGAACTTCAGTGAATCAGCACGGTTGCCTGTAATACTCATCCGTCCTTTGTCATTTAATAGGGTTAATGGTAACCCGATGTTGCGGTAACTAAAATCAGTAAAGAATGGTTCTGCATGGCAACTGTTACATTTGCTTAAGAACACATTGTAACCGGCTTGCTCACTTGCAGTAAATGTTTTCAGGTTTTGTTTAACCGAATCATATTTGGTAGTGCTGCTGATGAAAGCACTTACAAACTGTGTCAATGCATGAAAAATGCGTTGCTGATTTATATCGTTACTGCCATACACCTGTTTGAACTGTTGTGTATAGCGGCTGTCGGTTTTTAGTTTGCTGATGATATTATTGATGTTCTCTCCAAATTCTATCGGGCTGTTGATATGTGCTGTGTACACATCGTTGAGCGAAGAATATTTTCCATCCCAACCATAAGACGTTTGCCAGGCAATATTAAAAATGGTCATGGCATTTCTTATTCCGTGTGCCCCGTTTACACCATGACTGAGATCATGGTCATACATACCAAATGCAGCACGCTGTTCATGACAGGAGCCACAGGAAATACTACCATCAACCGAAAACCGGCGATCATAAAAAAGACGCCTGCCCAATTCAAATCCTTCGTTGGTAACCGGGTTTGCTTGATAATAGGAAGTAGAAGGGAAATGTGATGGAATCTGTATAGGGTAGGGCGTTAATTCCACTTTATTCTTTCGGCAGCTTTCCATAAACCAACTGCCCGACAGAAAAAAAACAAGTAAGAAAAATATGGTATTCCGTTTCTGCATTTATCTGTAGTCCGATAAACGAACCTTTTGACGGTTTTGTTTTTGTTCGCCCTGCTTTTTCTTTCTCTCAATGCGTTTTTCTTTTGCTGCTTTGGAAGGTTTGCTGGCAATGCGTGCTTTCTTGGGCGTAAGTGCTGCAGCAATCAGTTCATTTATCTTTCGTATTACTTCTTCTTTATTGCTTTGCTGTGTTCGGTGTACCTGGCTTTTTACCAGCAGCATACCTTCTTTGTTAATGCGGTTGCTGAGTTTTTCCAGCAGTAATTGTTTTTGCACATCGCTGAAAAATGCAGATGCTGCAACAGGCCAGTAGCCCATCACCATTGTTTCCACCTTGTTTACATTTTGTCCGCCGGCGCCACCACTACGTGCAGTCTGAAACTGAACTTCGCTGCTCACATCTTTTATCATATACCAAACCCGAAGCGTTGTATTTTCGGTTTTCGAATGTACAACCAAATAAAGAATTTATGAGAGCGGTACTGCAGCGAACAGCACATGCGTCTGTTAAAGTTGATGGAGAAATAACCGGTGCTATAAAAAAAGGGTTGCTTGTTTTAGTTGGCATTGAAGATTCAGATGCAACAGAAGATATGGAATGGCTATCGGCAAAAATTGTGAACCTGCGCATTTTTGATGACGAAAATGGCGTCATGAACCTTAGTGTAAAAGATGTGGCTGGTGATATTTTACTGGTGAGCCAGTTTACATTGCATGCCTCAACAAAAAAAGGAAACCGTCCATCGTACATTAAAGCAAGCAAACCCGATTTTGCTGTGCCGATGTATGAAAAAATGATCGCACAATTGGAAAAGGAAATGGACAAGAAAATTCAAACAGGTGTTTTTGGTGCTGATATGAAAGTGGAGTTGCTGAACGATGGTCCGGTGACGATCGTGATTGATACGAAGAATAAAGAGTAATTTATAATGGATAAATAATAATACAATGAGTACAGACATAACGATAAAGCAGGCACAGACTGATGTGGATCAATGGATCAAAACTGTTGGTGTTCGTTATTTTAACGAACTCACTAACCTTGGCATTTTGATGGAAGAAGTAGGTGAGTTGTCGAGGTTGATGGTACGCAAATACGGCGAACAATCGTTTAAAGAAAGCGATAAAGGCAAAGAGCTGAGTGATGAAATGGCTGATGTACTGTGGGTATTGATCTGTCTGGCTAACCAAACCGGTGTTGATTTAACGGAAGCCCTGCAGAAGAATTTTGAAAAGAAAAATATAAGGGACGCCAACCGGCATCAGGAAAATGAGAAGTTGAAATAACACGTAGGTTTCAAAATTGGCTTTTGTTTCTTCCCGCTGTTCCTTCGTCTTGCAACTGCAAACGCTTATCTTTGCCCACCTTCAAAAACAGCGAACATGGCGAACGAGAAGCTTTTTGCAAATATTATCTCTCACTCAAAAGAGTATGGTTATATTTTCCAGTCATCTGAAATTTATGATGGATTAAGTGCGGTGTACGATTATGGCCAGCTCGGTGCTCAGCTGAAAAAAAATATCCGGGATTTCTGGTGGAAAAGCATGACCCAGCTGCACGAAAATATCGTTGGTATTGATGCAGCTATCTTTATGCATCCTACTACCTGGAAGGCAAGCGGTCACGTAGATAATTTCAGTGATCCCATGATTGATAACAAGGACAGCAAAAAACGCTACCGTGTGGATCACCTTATTGAAGCACACGCCGAAACCCTGGCGGAAGCCGATGCTGCAGTCCTGATCAGTAAAATGGAACAGTTGTTAGCAGCCGATGACTTTGCAGGTATTAAACAACTCATTGAAGACAATAAGATCAAATGTTCGGTAAGTGGCACTGCCAACTGGACGGATGTACGCCAGTTCAACCTCATGTTCTCTACCGAATTTGGAGCAGTGAGCAGCGATAATCCGGAAGATAATATTGTGTACCTGCGCCCCGAAACGGCACAAGGTATTTTCGTCAACTTCCTCAATGTGCAAAAGACCGGCCGTATGAAAATACCGTTTGGTATTGCACAAACCGGTAAGGCGTTCCGTAACGAAATTGTGGCCCGCCAATTCATTTTCCGTATGCGGGAGTTTGAACAAATGGAAATGCAGTTCTTCGTTCGCCCCGGCACAGAACTCGATTGGTATGCCAAATGGAAAGAAGTGCGTTTGCAATGGCATAAAGATCTTGGTCTGCCAGCAGAAAAACTTCGTTTCCATGATCACGTAAAGCTGGCACACTACGCCAATGCTGCTGTGGATATTGAATTTGAATTTCCGTTTGGCTGGAAGGAACTGGAAGGTATTCACTCAAGAACCGATTATGACCTCCGTCGCCACCAGGAATTCAGCAAAAAGAAAATGCAGTATTTCGATAATGATCTGAATGCTGAAGGCAAACCATACGGCAACTATATTCCTTATGTGGTGGAAACTTCGGTTGGGCTGGATCGTTTATTCCTCACCGTTTTAAGCAATTCTTACCACGAGGAAGAAGTGCCCACATCGGAGGAAGGGAAAACAGAAACCCGGACTGTTTTACGCCTGCCGGCTAAAATTGCCCCCATCAAACTGGCTGTATTTCCGCTCACCAAAAAAGACGGACTACCTGAGATTGCAGAGGAATTGGTGAAAAACTGTCGTCCTTATTTCCACTGTTTTTATGAGGAAAAGGATACTATTGGTAAGCGTTACCGCCGGCAGGATGCTATTGGTACGCCGTTTTGCGTAACCATTGACCATCAGACCAAAGATGATCAGACGGTGACCATCCGCCACAGGGATACCCTGGTGCAGGAACGTATTCCTTTATCGGCCGTTAAACAATTTATCCTCAATACAGTTGCATAGTTGAGGAAAGTAAACTAATTTGCCGACGATAAGCAATTAATAATAATATATAATTGTATACCCAAATCAATAAAATCGTTTCCTGACGATTGAGTTGAGTTATAACGAGATTTTAAACAAAGGCACAAATGAACCTTACTCAATTAACCCTTGAAATCCATGTACTCATCTTTGCTGGTTTTCTCCTGATTGTAGGTCTTATCGGCTTTTTGTATGGCCGTAAGCAGGTGAAAAACAAGGAAAGAAGAATACTGGAGCTGGAAGATGAAATGCTGGCAGCACACAAAGAGATTCTCCATTTTGCAAAAACGAATAAGCAATTGGCTGAAACATTGGAAAAAGCAAAAATTCCTTATCCTGTTACCCGTATTGATGAGGAAGATGATGAGAAAGTTAGAAAGATACCTCTTGGTAAGATCGGTTAATAAATTTGCAATAACATTATAAAGAAAGTCCCCTGTATATTTTACAGGGGACTTTCTTTATGTAGATGATAGATGTAAACAACTTCTGTTATTTAGTTGTCTTCACTATTTTCTTTATAAATTGCTCTTTACCTTTTCGGTCCCTGATCTCTACAAAGTAAATACCATTTGAAAGCGAGCCCAGGTTCATTCTTGTATCAGCGTATGCGGTTTGCCTGTTCATCACTTCCTGTCCAACACTGTTTACAATGCGGATGTTCATTTCACGGATCTGCTGTTTATTCCCAGCAAAGATCAACAGCCCGCTTGCATCATCCATGTACACATTTTTGATAAACAACCCCTGGTTGGTTACATCGTTTACATTAGTTGGTGTTTGGTTCAAGCCCATGTTTGTAGCGTTGATCCAAAACTCAGAAAAACTCTTCACTTTAAACTCTGCATAGTAACCATTATTAAAAGGAACCACATCCACTTTTGCTGAATCAATAAAATCGAATGTGCCGCCGGCGCCGTCGTTCAATACTCCATTTTCGAATGAAGCACTACCACTGTATTTAGTAACAGCTGCCAGGTAAGCATCTGTGAATTTGATACAGGGAACACAAATATTTGATTCGATCAATGCTTTTGCTTCTTGCTCAGTAAAATAAAAGCGAATGATCACACTGTCGGTTGGAGCAGTAGCAGAGTTGATAACAAGATTACGATCGAGGTAGTATTGGTTGTTCATTGTACGAACAGGGCCACTATTGATATACACACTTACATTGGTGTTTCCCAGGTTTTGCCCCAATGGATTGATAGAAGCAACTCTGTTTCCTCCGCTATTAAAATGTACCCAGTTATTACCGCTAACAGGTTGGCTGATATTCAACACATCGGCACCTGCGTAAATGGTTGCTTTTTCAAAGATGTGAATATCATCAATACCGATGCCTTCATATTGTGTTAACTCATCGCTTGAAAGAACAAAACGGAACCGGATGTTTGCAGCATTAGGAACTTCAGTACTTGATACATGCCAGCGCAGAATATTCTTTTTCCATGATTGATTGTTTGATGAATCGAACCAATTGGTGCTGTTTGTTGCAGTTAACCGTTGCCACGTGTTACCATTGTCAATGCTGTATTCAAGTGCATGGTAATCGCAATTGCAATTATCTTCCTGCTGTGTGATGTGACTGAAACTGAAGACAGGCTGTGTTAAACTGCTAAGGTTAAAGCAAGGCGAATAGAGATAAGAACTTTCATTTGGACGATATGAACTTCCCAGCGAAGTAAACCAGCCTTTACCCTCACTGGCGGAACGTGCCATTATTGTTTTAGATGGTGTGCCCCAGCGCCAGCTGCTGTAACTGATGGTATCGGTAAACCAGTTGCCGTTGCTGTTTTCAAAACGTTCGAGGTAAGGGAATGAATTGATGACAGGACTGCTGTAAACATAGCGGTTATTGATACTGTCATTGGCCGCATAATCATCGCCACTTAATTGTACCCATGTGTCAATTTCGTAGGCTTTGTAGTTTGAAAGATCGGCTTGAGATGTGAAGGTGAAATTTGTTTCCGCATTCCCCGCAAGTGACGGGATCGTTCCTGCCACAGCAGTACCATTGTTAATCCGGTAGTAAACCGGCACATTTGTAAAGGTTGTTCCGGTAGTGTTTTTTACTTTGACAGTAATGTTAACATTGCCGGGGGTACAATTAAATGTATCGGGTGCTACAAGTTGTGTAAGCATTACATCATTGTTTGCCTGGATGATGCGGACGTCATCAACAGTAAATCCATCATCCATATCATAGCCATCGTAATCATAGCTTGCATTGTTGGCTGATGTTGTACTTGCCTGGTCAAATCGTACCTGGAAACTGGATGAAGGTGCTTGTCCAAGATCATTTATGTTGATGCTTACATGTTTTACTTCACCAAGATTTCCCTGGTTGGTTGAAAGATCATACATGAGCACCCAAGGTTGTGTGTCACTGCTACGCAGCCATACACCTGTGCCTGGTTGTTTTAACTGCCCATGATTTTTTAAATTGAAATCAAGACGTAACCCTTGCGCTGCACTGTAATTGCTCAGGTTGATTGTTCCGGTAACAGTGTTTACTGCCAATGTTCCATTGTAGTTTACTGCATCAAGTGTAAGTGCCCTGTTACCATTTACTGCAACACCGGAATTAACAAAAGTGCGAAGTCGTCCGTTTGTTGTATTGGCATAATCAAAACGATCAGCATTGCTGATACCAAAAAATGCAGATTTGAATTCTTCAACAGTTGTTGTTTCAAATGTTTCAGTAAAGGGTAATGTTACAACAGGGTTTGCAACTTGCTTCACTGTATATGTCAGTTCGTCGTTTGCGGGTTGATTGTCGCCTGTTTGTTTAACGGTTACTTTAATAGTATATGTTCCCGGTGCAGCTAAATTAGCCGGAGCAGTAAATGTATAGTTCACTGTGCCACCTGCTGCAATTGCTGCCGAAGAAGATTCAGTTATTGTGGCTCCTCCATTTATTTGATACGAGAGATTGTAACTGCCGGTGGTAGCTGCATTATCGAGGTTTTTTATGCGAACCGTAATTGGTTGTGTTGCAGTTAATGCAAGGCTGGTGTTCTGACGGCCATGCACAGGTGAAACAAGCGAATCAATTTTAAGATCATTATCGAACTCTGATGCTGTGCAGGGAGTCGCAAGAGTTGGCACAATGCTTTTGGCAACAGCCCGCATACCCAGTGAATCGGTTATTCTTGCCCGCACAGTGAACCAATAAGTTTGTGTTTTGTCAAGACCACTTACACGGTGGGTTGTGGAAGCAGTGGTTCCAAGACTTACAAATTCATAGTCTTTCAACTGCATCACTTCATAATCGGTTGCTCCTGTTACAGCTGGCCAGGAAAGATTTACATACCCTTCGCATGGAACAGTAGCTGTTACTGTTGGTTGGGAAATAATAGTAAAGTTACCGGGGGATGTTGCAGATGCACCACCGCCGTTGCGGGTTATGCGGATCTTGCCATTGTTGGTTGGGGTATTAGGTACACCAAACCATCGATAACGATGTTGATCTGCAGCCACATTAGCATCGATCACTGTCCATGTTGAACCTCCGTCAATTGACAGCTCAATTGTAAATGTATTTGTGCTGTTGTCTTTAGCAGTCCATTTTATAATTTCTTCAAGACCCGGTGCAAACCGCTCACCACCATACGGATGTTCCAGTACAATATCAGCTTTCAAAAATTCATAGGTTACAAAATATTCCTGTGGGCCATCCGGAACATTAAAACCGTTTACATTAATCGTAACACTTGCTCCGGGGTTATCAATTGTTACCTGCTCAATATTATTGATGTGGTCAACGCCTCTTACAGCCAGGTTGTTTACACTGGCAGGTGCAGGGTTAAGTATCCAGGGTAAATAGGATGTAGCACCATCGGTAACAGACAGATCAAGGTCATTTACCAATGCAGTTGTCGCTAATGGCGATGCCGGTTTATCATGCCAATACAGCATGATCTTTACCTGTTGTGTTCCTGCAGGAACATTAATCACTTGTGAAGATGTGCCAGCTGTTGAAATTGTGCCTCCGTAATAACGGGATTGTTCGATTGCTTCTACGGCTCTCCGTGAGTTTACTAAGCCAAATCCATATCCATAATCTGGCCCTTTGTTCCCACGATCATCTGCTGAATTGCAAAGCACAGCTTTAAGTAATGCGGACTTGGGGAGAGTATTGGTATGAAGCTGTTTATATCTTTCGGTAAGTAATGCCCATACACCCGCTACGAAAGGCGAAGAGAAGCTTGTGCCATAACCGCCTACATAGTTATTGTTTGTGCTTGTTGAAATAACATTAACACCACTTGCGGTTATTTCCGGTTTCAACCGGCCATCTTTTACCGGGCCTTTGCTTGAACTTAGATTTAAGACATCTGTTCCAACATGGTAATCGGCAACATCCAATACATTTTTACCTACCTGGTAACCACTCTTAATGGTGGCAAAAGAAATGGGGAATGAATTACATATCAGCCCTCCATCGTTACCAGCTGAAAAAATATGCTGCAGAAATGGATTATTATAAATCTGACCATCGACATACACGCTTAATTCATTATAGTCACTATTACCAATGCATCCAGCTAATCCATTATAATAAGAGTTGTTTGTAACAGTCATTCCAAAATCGGTGAAGTATGTTGATGACTTGGTGAGGATATAATCAAAATTGTCAACCACAAGTGTGCTTTTTGGTGCAGCACCTTTATATCTTTCCTCAATAAGGCCATCACCACCTACTACTCCGGTTACAACACGGCCATGATTTCCGGAAATGAAGACCGGAGTTCTGTTAATTACATTCTTTGTGTTATCCAGATGAAGCGGATTTGCATTATCACCTATTCCAACTGTTACTCCGTTACCACTTAAGTTTCTGCCAATAACTTCTGAACTTGTAAGATTGGTAAGACCAAATAAACCCCGCTCACGTTGGTTAAGTTCATGCGGTTGCATATTCGAAACATTCATATACGCCACAAACGGCAATTCGCTCACTAAGGCAACATTTTTTGCAGGCATATTTACTTGTGCAAGTCCCTGGTTCAGGTAATCTGATTTGGTGAGCACGATGCCATAGCCGGAAAGAGTTGCACTTACTTCGCTCCACTTAAAACCCGGAAGTAGTTGCAGGCTTAGTACCAGTGGCGCATCTGGATGCTTCGTTGTAATAGATTGTTTTAACTCACGGCCAAGCTTAGCCGAACCAGGCATACTGATCATTGCACGAACACCTGCACCATACAGTTGCGAAAACAATGGCATTCGTTTCATACGAACCTGGTAACTGTTATCGGGCAGGTAACCCAATATTTCAATGCCCATTCCCTTTAATGCAACTTGTTGAGCATGTGTTACTGGGCTTTCAAATGCCAATACATTATAGGTCCATTCGCCAAACCTTCCTTTTCTGAATTCCTGGTTCATATTTTCGGCGGTCATATTTCCCTGTACAGGAATGTCGCCATTGATTAAACGAAGGGTGGTTGCTCTTTTTTGAGCTTGTAACAAAAAAGAAGTGAAAAGCAGGGTCGCCAGTAAAAAGGTTTTTTTCATTTGTTTGTATTGGGAAATAGTGCCGGGTAATAGCTTTAAGCAAGAGCAGTACGGCTGTACAAGTGGTTGAAGGTATTTCATGAAGTCGGTTTTACAGATTTTGGATTTCCTTCAAAAATAAACTATCTGGCCAAGAAATGAAAGCTTTTAAGCTGAAATGTGTGCTGCATATTTTTACATCCTTTCTTATCTTTGCCGCCTGTGAATTTTGAGTTGTTGCTGCAAAAATTTAGTGATGATCCCCGCCTTTTTCAACTGGCGGACAGGCTTTCTTTTTCCCAAACCCAACGGATTTATCTCAAAAACCTCTTCGGAAGCTCGTCTCAGTTTATAGCAGCTTCGGTGTTTAACCACCCATCGCTGGAGCAGTTCAATCATGTGTTTATCGTTAACGATGCGGAAGAGGCTGCATACTTCCACAATTCGTTGGAGAGTATTACCAAAGAACTCAATCTCTTTTATTTCCCTTCATCGTTCAAACATCCCAAGAATTTTCGTTTGCTCAACTCGTCGCATGTAATGTTGCGTACCGAAGCGTTGACGAAATTTTCGATGCCTACCGGACAACGTGTAGGTGCAATGGTTACTTATCCCGATGCTTTGTTTGAAAAAGTAGTGTTGCCAAAAAAATTACAAGGCAATATGCTCCTCATCAAAGCCAACGACACTTTGGACGTTGATAACATGATGGGCTTTTTGGTTGATTTGGGTTTTGAACGCACCGATTTTGTGTATCAGCCCGGGCAGTTTGCAGTACGTGGTGGTATCCTTGATATTTATTCCTTTGGCAATGAAAAGCCGTATCGTTTGGAATTGTTTGGCAATGATGTGGACAGCATCCGCATCTTCGATCCGGAAACGCAATTGAGTGAACGAAGATTGGCGCAGGTGAGCATCATTCCAAATGTCGAAACACAATTCGAAAGCGGTGAGAAGGTTTCGTTATTTGAATTTTTACCGGAGAATACGATAGTGTGGGTGAAAGATTTTGACGTAATGAAAGAACGATTGCTCACGATGGAAGAAGACATGGAGCAGTTTTTAAAATTGCCGGTATCCAAACAGGAGCGTGATGAAGATGAACGGTTAGAAAAGATCGATCTGAATGAACAGGATTTTATTACTGCAACAATTGTTGAAGAACAAATACAGCAACATCATACCGTTGAGTTTGGTTACGAGCCGCACTTGTTGAACTCTGTTGAAGAGAAGAACAGGTTTGAAATCGAATATCACACCAAACATCAACCTGCATTTAACCGGCAGTTTGAATTACTCATCAGTGATTTGAAGAATTGGAATGCAAAACAATTTGAAGTATTCATCTTCGCCGAAAACCCAAAGCAGCTTGAACGACTGCACAGCATCTTTGCTGACTTGAAAGCTGAGATTCCTTTCACGCCGATAGCATTAGCTATTCATGAAGGTTTTATCGATGAAGACCTGAAAGTGGTTTGTTATACCGATCATGAAATTTTTCAGCGTTATCATAAATACAAAGTCAAGCAGGCCTATAATAAAAGTAAGGCATTAACCATTCGTGCATTAAAAGAATTGCAGCCAGGCGATTATGTTACGCATATCGATCATGGTGTAGGCACCTACAGTGGTCTGCAGAAAATAGAAGTGAATGGTGTAATGCAGGAAGCGGTGCGTTTAATCTATAAAGACAGCGACATTTTGTACGTAAACATTAACTCACTGCACAAAATTTCTAAATACACGGGCAAGGAAGGAAGTGTACCAAAGATCAACAAGCTCGGCAGCGATGCATGGCAGCGACTGAAAGAAAAAACAAAAACAAAAGTAAAGGAGATCGCTTTTGATCTGATTCAACTGTATGCACAACGGAAAGCGCAGGAAGGTTTTGCCCATACTCCTGATAGCTATCTGCAAACAGAGCTGGAAGCTTCGTTCATGTATGAAGATACGCCTGATCAAAGTAAAGCAACGGCTGATGTAAAAAAAGATATGGAAGCACCATCGCCAATGGACCGTTTGGTGTGTGGCGATGTGGGCTTTGGTAAAACAGAAATTGCAATCCGTGCAGCATTTAAAACGGTGTGCGATGGAAAGCAGGCAGCGATTATGGTACCCACAACGATTTTGGCGTATCAGCATTACAAAACATTTAAGGATCGACTGAAAGATTTTCCTGTTACAGTTGATTATGTGAATCGTTTCAAATCAACAAAAGAGAAAAAAGAAACTTATCAAAAGCTGGAAGAAGGAAAGGTTGATATCATCGTAGGCACACATGCATTACTTGCAAAAGATGTGAAGTTTAAAAATCTTGGTTTGCTGGTGGTAGATGAGGAGCAAAAGTTTGGTGTGGGACATAAAGAAAAGATCAAAACATTAAAGACGAATGTAGATTCATTAACGCTAACAGCAACACCTATTCCTCGTACGTTGCAGTTTAGTTTAATGGGTGCAAGGGATCTGAGTATCATGAACACGCCGCCACCGAACCGTCAGCCGATACAAACAGAAGTGCAGGTGTTCCAGGAAGATTTTATTCGTGATGCGATTTATTTTGAAACAGAGCGTGGCGGACAGGTG
>NZ_CAMLGT010000081.1 GCF_946479605.1 uncultured Lacibacter sp. | reverse complement strand
CTTCTATCCTGCTGACAAACCACCACAATACCTGTTGGAATATGCGTTAGCTGTACTTTGGTTTCTACTTTGTTTACGTTCTGCCCACCTGCACCACCACTTCGTGATGTTTCCATTTTTACATCAGCCGGGTTGATCTCGATTGTAATGGTATCATCCACTAACGGATACACGTACACGCTCACAAACGAAGTATGCCTGCGGGCATTACTATCGAATGGTGAAATACGCACCAGACGATGCACTCCACTTTCTGCTTTCAGGAAACCATACGCAAAGGGACCATCAAACTGGTAAGTACAGGTTTTAATACCGGCACCATCACCATCCTGCCAATCCATTTCGGTTACTTTCCAGCCCTGCTTTTCGCCATACATGCGGTACATACGTGCCAGCATTTCTGCCCAATCCTGACTTTCGGTACCACCTGCACCGGAGTTAATTTGTAAAACTGCGGGTAATTCGTCTTCCGGTTGGTTGAGCGTGCTTTTAAATTCAGCATCTTCAATTGCATTCACTGCTTTATCATATGCTTCCTTTGTTTCTTCTTCTGTAGCGTCGCCGCCTTTCCAGAACTCGAACAGCACAGCAAAATCTTCAACAGCTGTATTGGTCGCTTCGTAAAGATCTACCCAATACTCGTTGTTTTTGATCTCCTTCAGAATTTCAGTTGCCCGCTTATTATCGTCCCAGAAACCGGGACTCAGAGAGAGTTGTTTGTCTTCTGCGATTTTATATTGACGGCTCTCGACGTCAAAGAAACCTCCTCAGGACAAGAATGCGTTCCCTTATATCGTTTAATTTTTCTATTGTCATAACGGGTGCAAATGTAAGGGAAAGAGCCGGAAAGTGTATAGTCGGAAGTTGGAAGTAAGTCACTGAAGGTTGTTTCGCACTATTCAAAACAGTCGCTCAGACTGCCTACTAAAGATTACCGGCTACAAACTACAGGACTTTTCTTCGTAATTTGCCCCCCTTGATCTCGCAGGAAACCATACAACAGATTTTAAGCCGCATTGATATTGTAGAAATTGTAGGCGGCTTTGTTAAGTTAAAGAAACGTGGCGCCAACTATCTTGGCAACTGCCCTTTTCATAACGAGAAAACGCCTTCGTTTACCGTATCGCCCGCCAAAGAATTGTACAAATGCTTTGGTTGTGGTAAAAGCGGTAATACGGTGAGCTTTTTAATGGAGCATGAAAAGTACAGTTATGTTGATGCATTAAAGTTTCTTGCCAACAAGTATAACGTAACTGTTGAAGAAACTTTTTCTTCTCCGGAAGCAAAAGAGATGCGGCAAACAGCCGACAGCTTACACATCATCAATTCATTTGCCCAACAGTTTTTCAGTAAACAATTATTTACAACCGAAGAAGGCCAGACCGTTGCGTTGAGTTATTTAAAGGAACGTGGCTTTCGGGAAGATATCATACAGAAATTTCAACTGGGTTACTCGCCCCGCCAGCGTGATGCGTTTACCAGCGAAGCATTGCGCCAGCAATACAATCCTGAACTGTTAACCAAAACAGGCATTGTTGCTGAACGTAACGGCGAGTTGATGGATAACTACCGTGAACGCATCATTTTTCCCATTCACAACAACACGGGAAAGATCATTGGTTTTGGTGCACGCATTATTGGTAAAAAAGACAATGCACCCAAGTATATCAATACGCCGGAGAACGAAGTATATGTGAAGAGTAAACTTCTGTACGGCACTTACTTTGCAAGACAGGCCATTGATAAAAATGATGAGTGTTTACTGGTAGAAGGCTATACGGATGTTATTTCCTTACACCAGGCGGGTATTGAAAACGTGGTTGCAAGTGGTGGTACATCGTTAACCCCTGATCAATTACGATTGATCAAAAAATACAGCAACAATCTTACGATACTGTATGATGGTGATGCGGCCGGTGTAAAAGCGGCCATGCGTGGTTTGGATCTTGCATTGGAAGAAGGGTTAAATGTTCATCTTGTACTGATCCCTGATAAAGAAGATCCTGACAGTTATGTCAACAAAGTTGGTGCTTCAGGCTTTATTGAGTTCATCAAACAAAACAAAAAAGATGTGATCCTCTTTCAGCTGGAAGTAATGCTGAAAGATGCGGGTAATGATTCAACCAAGAAAGCAGCTGCTGTTAATACCATTGCCGAAAGCATCAGCAGAATCAATAAGGTTGAAGATTTTACCCGTCAGCAGGATTATATTCACAAGAGTGCGGAGCTGTTAAAGATCGATGAAGCAGGTTTGCACACGTTGGTCAACAAGTTCATCCGTGAGCGTGTTATTAAGCAGGAAGAAAAATTCAAGCCACAAACAGATGCTCCACCTGATATGCCTCCCATGGAGTTTAGCGGTGTGGATGATTCAGTTGAGTTTTTTAATCTTGACCTGAAGCATGAACGGGCTTTAACCACACTGCTGCTTGAATTTGGATTACTACCATGGAACGAAGAGCAAACTGTAGCACAACATATTTTTCATGAAATGGATGAATGGGGTGTGATTGAAGATGCTGAATTATTTCATCTTGCTACCCTCTTCCGTGAAGCCTATAACAACGGGCAGGAACCGACAATGAAAGGTTTTCTTTTTCATGAAGATCAAACCATCAGCAAACAGGTGGTGGCGCTTGCAGATTTTGGTGAAGAGCTTAGTCCCAACTGGATACGCATTTATGAAAAGCCTTTCCCTACAAAAGAAGAATTATACCAACAGGACATTCATTCGGTACTCACCTATCTTAAACTGCGGAAGATCAAAAAACTGATGGATGAGAACCAACGTGACATGGAAAAACCACACAGCTCAGAAGAGTTGGTGATGCTCATCAAAACACATCAGCACCTGAAAGAAATAGAAATGGAATTAACCAAAGCAATCGGCACTGTTATCTTCCGTTAATCCCAATCTTTTTTACGAAAGAGCCAGCTTAAAAAATAAGAAGAAAGAAATCCTAATGCTGCGCCAGCCAATACATCTTCTGTAAAATGAGCACCGAGGTAAATGCGTGAATAAGCCACTATTACTGCCACAATAAAAAATACAGTTTGTGCAGCCCTGTTTCTTGTAGCAAAAGCAAGTAAACTGAATGTGGCAAATGCCGTGGTGGTATGCCCGCTGGGAAAGCTGTTATTTCCTTTCAGTAATTTATCATCTACTTTATGGATCATTTCCGGTTGCTTGAAGTAAAGTCCCGGCCGTGGACGTTGTTCCAGTCGTTTTATTCCCTGTGCAAGTAAACCACTCAATATAAACGAAAGGATGAGCAGCAAGCCCAGTTTCTTTTTTCCAATCAGCCACATTATAACGCCCAACACTGCCATAAACGCACCATCACCCACATAGGTAAAATATTTCAGTATCACATCTGCCACATCGGTATGCTGGTTATTCAATCCCAAAAACAACTGATCCTTGCTCCATATAAAATGAGCAACAATACCCAGCAACAGAAATACGACTGTTGCTACAGTAAAAACATTTCGTACGGGATGATTGTATTTCCAGTTCATACGTTGTACAAATCTAAGATGCATTCAATAACAGGTCGCTGTAAGAATGCGTTAAAAGATCGGCTTCTGAAAGTTGAAACTGCTGAAGAAAATAATGACACTGTTCATTGATCTTTTCAAACCCTAGGCTTCCGTCTGCATCTATTGCTTCTATTTCCACAAAGTTTCCCAAACCTTCCACTTCATCAATGTGAAATTTTACATTATCGATAAAGTAGATGGCCCGTTTCTTCTTCACCACAACTTTTATCCCGATGGATGAAGCCAGTTGCTGTTTCAGGATTTCGCTGTTTGCAGGAACGGGAAACAATTGTACTTCGCTCAGCTTAGGTCCGGCTTTGTTTTCCCTGTTATACCAGATCAATGCATTTTCAATTGGCCCCTGGCGAAGCTTTAAGCGACCTTCAGACACGTTGAAATATGTATCCGTCTGTTCATCAACACCAACAAATTTTGCCTGCTGTTGCTGCAGGTATGCACGTATAAAGGCGGCATCGGCACAACGTGCTTTTATTTCAATATTCTTATGGCTCATGTAAATTAAAAAGCCGCCTTTGCAGACGGCTAGTGTAATTAGTTGGTGAACGGACTTAGGCTTCAGCCGGAGCTAACCTTGAAGTTTTGTTTGTTCTTGCTGGCTTTGGAGCGATTGCAATTGCACGTTCAAAACGCATTGCTGTCCAAACATGGTCCAACACTACTTCTTCTGAAGTTTCAAATCCGCACTGGCACACAAACTGCCAGCTTCCATCACGGTTTAAATCACTCACAATTTTAGAGGCAGATTTTGGATAGGCTACCCAGAATTTGGCATTAGGGCCCAATGCAGGTAACACATCTTTTAAAATACCGTTCAATTGATTCTGATTCACCGCAAAGATCAGGGCAAAATCGATCTTCTTACTACGCAGCAACGGCGTAACATTCTTAGCGAATGATAATTTTACAAATTGCTTTTCGATTGAAGAGGGTAATCCCTGAATGAGTAAGTTCTTTTCTTCGTTCAATTGGAGTTTTTCCAAGAGAGAAATAGACATGCCAATGTAAATTTTGATGAGAACTAAAGTGGATGGCAAAGGTAGGCCTTTTTTACTATTTCTAAAGAGCGTTAGCTAATTTTTTTAAAAAGAAATCAAGCAAAAACCCGGCTGTATTAGCCGGGTTTTTATTCCAATTTATTTATAAATCAATTACTTACCTCTTGGTTTGTAATAAGGCATGGCTTCTTTTACATATTGCTGCATCTTGGTGATACGAGTTTGATCTGACGGGTGAGTGCTTAAAATTTCCGGTGGCTTCTGACCTCCGCCAGCCTGTGCCATGCGCTGCCAGAAGGGAATTGCCTCCTGCGGGTTATATCCGGCCATGGCTGCAAAGCGCAAACCAAACTGATCGGCCTCCAGCTCCTGTTTACGGGAAAAAGGCAGTGTGCCACCTACTGTTGTACCAATACCGTAGGCATTCATAAACAGGTTTTGTGTTTCCGCCGATTTATTTGCAACAGCAACAGATAATGCCACACCACCTAACTGCTGAGCCAAACCCTGACTCATCCGCTCGTTACCATGCAGTGCAATAGCATGTGCAATTTCATGCCCCATTACCACCGCAAGAGCTGCCTCATTTTGTGTTACAGGCAACAAACCTGTGTACACAACCACTTTACCACCGGGCATACACCAAGCATTCACTTCCTTGTTATCTACAAGATTAAACTCCCACTTATAACCTTCCAGCAATTCGGGCTTGCCCTGTTCTTTTAAATAAGATGTAATGGCATTGGCAATACGTGTGCCCACACGACGCACCATTTCCGCATCCTTATTAACTGATACCGACACCACTTTACTTTCAGCAAGAAACTGCTGGTATTGTTGTGTGGCCATTGCCTGTAATTCTTTTTCAGGTAATAATTTGAGCTGACTACGGCCTGTGATCTGGTTCTTTGCACAACCAGCAAGAAGCAGAGTTATAATCGCCAATGAACTAATTATCTTTTTCATCTTGATTGATTTTACTTACAGATTCCAATTTGCGTACCAAGTTTAAATAATGACTACTGCAAAAGAACGTTAAGATTAGTTTTTCTTTTTAAAACCAGTGAATTTATTTTCTTTTCCTGCCAACAACCGCCGGATGTTTTTGTAATGCATTGCAATGACCAACAGTGCTGCAACAATTGAAAACCACCGCATATATTCATTGGTTTCCTTAACAGCAAACCATACACAAACAGCAAAAACGGTAACGGCAATAACAGAACCGAGTGAAATATACTTTGTTAAAAAAACAACCAGCAAAAAAGCACCCACACTTATTAATGCAGTCAAGGGTTGAATAGCCAGTACCACACCAAACAATGTGGCCACCCCCTTCCCTCCTCTGAAACCGGCAAATACCGGAAAAATATGGCCGGCAACAGCTATCAATCCCAGTAATAATTTCCAGAATGTTGTTTCATAACCCAGCCATATAGACGAATCTACTGCATGTGAAAGTTGCACTGCAGCCATTCCTTTTCCCATATCAATGAGAAGAACAATGATTCCCCATGTTGAACCAAGTACACGAAAGGTATTGGATGCGCCCATATTCTTACTGCCATGTTCCCGTATATCAATATTGAAAAACCATTTCCCGATCCAGTAAGCTGTGGGAATGGAGCCAATGAGATATGCCGACAATATGAGCAGCAAGGCATTCATGCTATGCTATTTTTTGAAACAGTAATGCACTCCAGTTATTTCTGTCGGATGCTGTTATCAATTGCAATTGTTGTGCAGCGGCAGCATCAATGAGCAGTTGGTTCTCCTCTTTATAAAAACCACTGATGATGATAAACCCATTCTTGTTCAGTGAGGCGGCCATTGTTTTCATGTATTGCAGCAATATATGGCGATTAATGTTAGCCAATATAATATCGAATTGTTGCGTTGAAGGGACATCAGCTT
The DNA here is from genome assembly GCF_946479605.1 of uncultured Lacibacter sp. Next base: position 7,236 of record NZ_CAMLGT010000081.1, on the reverse strand, counting down.
TCTGTACAACGATGTTTGTACAATTATTTGCTTCCACATTCTCGATTGAATTTTCAATGCACCAATCATCGTTATCAACAGCTAATACGGTTGCTGAACCCAGCTTTTCTGCAAGGATGGCGAGCACAGCAGTACCGCAGCCAAAATCAAACACTGATTTATTATTGAAGCTGATCTGCTGCATCAACTTCATCACCTGCCAGGTAGTTGCATGATGACCAGTACCAAAACTCATTTTTGGTGTGATCACTATTTCATGTTCAACAGTTGTAATGGGCTGATGAAAATGTGCACGCACTGCCACAAACTCATCAACGATCACGGACTCATAATTACTCTCCCACTCCGCATTCCAGTTCTTTGGTGCGATGACTTCTTTTGTATAGCTGATTGAAAACGGCTGCAACAATGTTTCGAGTTGTTGTTGATTGAACTGCTCTTCGCTGATGTATGCATTCAATGCATCTGTTGCTTCTTCAAATCCATCATATCCTTCTTCGCTCAATAATGCCAGGAAAATTTCCTGTTGTTCATCGCTGCTTACAGGTATTGTTATTTTAATATAGTTCGTCATAATAAAAAAGTCCCGCTTTTCAGCGGGACTGTAAAGTTCACTTATTTCATTGAAAGTTTAGAGACGCTCTTCGCCATTGCTCTCATCCTGTTTAGGCTGAGCTTGCGGACGTGGAGCACTTTCCGGTTTTGGCATCAACACTTTGCGGCTGAGTTTAAACTTTCCGGTTCTTGGATCAAGACCGATCAGTTTTACTTTCACCACATCACCCACATTCAACACACCTTCCATGCTATCTAAACGTTTCCAGCTTATTTCGCTGATGTGTAATAAACCTTCTTTCTTCGGTAAGAACTCAACAAAGGCACCAAATTCTTTAATACCTTTTACTGTAGCTTCATACACTGCACCCACTTCAGGAACAGCCACAATACCTTTCACCCAAGCCACCGCTTTTTCCAAACCGGTTTTCTCTTGCGAGAAGATGCTTACTTCACCGTAGTTGCCTACTTCTTCAATAGTAATAGTAGTACCTGTTTCACGTTGAATTTCCTGGATCACTTTACCACCGGGCCCGATCACCGCACCAATAAATTCTTTATCGATGATCAGTTTCTCCATACGTGGTGCATGTGGTTTCACTTCAGGGCGTGGTTCAGCAACACACTCATACATCGCATCAAGAATATGTAAACGACCGGCCTTCGCCTGGTTCAATGCTTCACGCATTACATCCATGCTCAACCCATCTACTTTAATATCCATCTGCACACCGCAAATACCTTCACGTGTACCGGTTACTTTAAAGTCCATATCACCAAGATGATCTTCATCACCAAGGATATCCGTTAAGATCGCATACTTACCATCGCCACGTGTGATCAATCCCATTGCAACACCACTCACGTGTTTCTGCACCGGAACTCCTGCATCCATCAATGCCAATGAACCCGCACAAACAGTTGCCATAGAAGACGAACCGTTTGATTCAAGAATATCACTCACTACACGCACAGTGTATGGATATTCGCTGCCGGGCATCATTTGTTTTAATGAACGTTGTGCAAGATTACCATGACCCACTTCACGACGGCCGGGACCACGCATCATTTTCACTTCACCAGTTGAGAATGGCGGGAAGTTATAATGCAGGAAGAATTTTGAATAGTTACTGTTCGCTGCACTTTCAATCAACAATTCATCAAGCTTGGTACCCAATGTTACTGTTGTTAATGATTGTGTTTCGCCACGGGTAAACAAAGCTGAACCGTGTGGTGTTGGTAATGGTTCAATTTCCATTGCTAACGGACGCACCTGGTCTAACTTACGACCATCCAGGCGTACACGATCTTCAAGGATCATGTTACGCACCACTTCCCATTTCAGGTCTTCGTAATATTTCTTCGCTAATTTTTTATCAGCATCCGTTGCTTCTTCACCAAGGCTGGCGATCAACTCATCTTTCAATGCGCTGTAAGCATCGCTGCGTTCGTTTTTCGCACTACCCATTTTAGAGATCGCATATACTTTGTCTTTTGCAAAAGCAATCACTTTCTGGTTGATCTCTTCGTTGCCTTCAGGCTTTTTGTAATCACGTTTAGTCGTGATTCCTTTTGCATCTCTTAATTCCTGTTGTGCTTTAATCTGGAGACGAATTGCATCATGAGCCAGTTCCAATGCTTTCACCAACTCTTCTTCACTGCACTCTTTTGCTTCACCTTCCACCATCATCAGGTTCTTTTCAGTAGCTGCAATGATGAATTCGGAAGTTGCTTTTGCCAATTGCGAACGGGTTGGGTTGATCACCATTTCGCCATCAATTGTTGCAATACGTACTTCAGAAATAATTTCTTTGATCGGAATATCTGAAACAGCTAATGCAGCAGATGCAGCCAAACATGCCAATGCATCGGGCATCACCTCTGCATCAGATGAAACAAGGCTGATCAATACCTGCACATCGCACAAATAATCTTCAGGGAATAATGGACGCAAAGCACGGTCGATCAAACGGCTGGTGAGAATTTCATAGTCGTTCAATCTTGCTTCACGTTTAAAAAATGAACCGGGAATACGGCCTGCAGATGCAAACTTTTCCTGGTAGTCTACTGATAAGGGGAAGAAATCCTGTCCTTCTCTTGGTTCTTTATTGGCTACTACTGTGGCGAGCAATACGCAATTGCCCTGGCGAACAGTTACAGCACCATCGGCCTGGCGGGCAAGTTTACCGGTTTCAATGGTAACAATGCGGCCACCACCCAAATCGAATGATTTACTGATAGGTTGTGATAACATAGAACATGTTGTTTATGAATTGACAAGCAGGCAGGCGGGGAGAAAGCCTTACAGGCAATTCTGTGAAAAATGAATGAAGGGAGAAACCTGTAGGAAAAACAAAATTCCCAACCGCATTAAAAACGTGTTGGGAATAATGATTTATTACATAGCCGTAATTATTTACGGAGACCTAATTTCTCAATTAAAGCACGGTAGCCTTGCAGGTTTGTTTTGCTCAGGTAGCTGAGTAAACTTTTGCGTTGGCCAACCAGCTGCATCAAACCACGGTTCGTAGAGAAATCTTTTTTGTTCTCTCTCTGGTGAGTGGCGATGTGGTTGATACGCTCAGTAAGAAGAGCGATCTGTCCTTCAATAGAACCGGTGTTTTTTTCAGAACCACCGAAAGTTGCGAAAATGCTTGCTTTTTTTTCTTTTGTAATTGCTGACATCTCAGATTTTTTTAATTGACATCCAAATTATACATCTATAAATTGGCGGCAAAGGTAGGGGAAATAGCTGGAAAAAGGAGCAATTGGCAGATTAAATATTCCGGGAAAGATAGCGATTGAGCCCTTCCCGGGCTGTTTTTTGTACTTTTTTCCGAAAAAATGAGGTGCCGCCCAGCAATTTTCCCCTGAAACCCATGGCCTGGCTGGCCCATTTGTGCAGGTTGAAATTGTCACGGTGTCGGTAGATCTTGCCATCTTTGAACTCAAATTCGGCATGAATGCGGTTGATGACCCGGCGACCCGTGGCCGAAAATATGTACACAGCCACCCAATCGGCACTGCCCTGTTCACCTGTTTCCTGTACATGACTGTAGGTTATTTCCATGTTGCCCCCACTCCTTTCTATCAACATCTGCCACATGGCTGGCACTTCTTTTCCTTTGAGGCCAACAAATACCTCATCTGTAAACTCTGCATCCGGGTGGTAACAACCGGCCATCGTCTGCCAGTCACCCTTGCTAAAAGCCGTATAGAAAGTTTCAATCGTGTTCATTCACCCAAGTTATATTTAATCAGGAAAGTATCATAATCTTTGTTTAAACCTTATCAGATGCGCATTTTCAACCTCTTGCTTTTTACACTTAGCTATACAACCGCTATCGCACAAAGCAAACCATTTACACAGCAGGTCAGCACAGTTTCCTTACTATCGCCAGGCGTTGGATTTGAGCAACCTCTTTCCGGTAAAATGACTGTTAAAGGAAGGGCAGCTCTTTCGTTTCAATGGAGCTATTCCTATTCTGATTTTTTGGGAAGTGCGTTTGAGTTTGCACCCAGCCCCATGGCCGCTGCCCACCTGCGGTATTATTACAACATTGACCAGCGTGAAAAAAAAGGAAAGCGAACTGCTTTGAACTCCGCCAACTTTCTTTCCTTGCTTGTAAAATATGCTTACAGCAATAAGCATTATCACTATGGCAGTGATGGCAACTACAGCTATTCTCTCCCACTGCATTCACCTGATGTTGGTGTTGTATGGGGCATACAACGTAATTACAAAAACCGCTTCAGTCTTGATTGCAGTATTGGTCCAAGCTTATACAGCCCCATTGCTCAGCAGGAATTTTCATTGATTGCTGATATTACATTTGGTATCTGGCTTGGAGCAAAAGAACAGAGATGATTACGCTGTAATTTTTACATTTGCCTAAAACCAATCCTTCCTTTGGCAAGCATCATCTGTACAGTTACTAACGACCTCACCTACGATCAACGCATGATCCGCATCTGTACAACACTTGCGCAACAGGGTTATACAGTTACATTGGTTGGGCGAAAGCTGAAACAATCTGCACCTCTGCAACAACATCCTTTTCAGCAAAAAAGATTGTACTGCCTGTTTTCCAAAGGACCGCTGTTTTATGCGGAGTATAATCTCCGTTTATTTATCTGGTTATTGTTTCAAAAAGCAGATTGTATCTGTGCCATTGATCTTGATACCATCCTGCCTTGCTATATTGCATCAAAACTTAAAGGCACAAAACGAGTGTATGATGCACATGAATTGTTTTGTGAGATGAAGGAAATTATTACACGCCCTTCACGTTACCGGCTATGGAAACGGATCGAACGGTTTGCTGTACCAAACTTCAAATATGGCTATACTGTTTGCGAACCCATTGCAGATGAATTTGAAAAAATGTACGGGGTGAAGTATGAAGTGGTGAGAAGTGTGCCGTTTCGAATAAGCAATAAGCAACAGACAACAGGCACTAAGCAAACATTCTTCCTATATCAGGGAGCAGTGAATGAAGGAAGAAGTTTTGAAACATTGATCCCCGCTATGAAACATGTGGATGCTCCTTTGCATATTTATGGCGATGGCAACTTTTTTCAACAAACACAAAATTTAATTCATCAGCTGCAACTGGAAGATAAGGTTCACCTGAAAGGCAAATTGAAGCCTGCTGAATTGAAAGAAATTACAGCAACTGCTTATGCAGGCATTACAATATTTGAAAACAACGGATTGAGTAATTATCTTTCGCTCGCCAATCGTTTTTTCGATTATATACAGGCAGGTGTACCACAGCTTTGCATGGATTATCCATCTTACCGAAAGATCAATGATGAATATGACATTGCATTGCTGATACCAGATACAAAAGAAAAAACGATTGCGGAAGGATTAACACGTTTGCTGAATGATAAGGAACTACACGAAAGATTAAAAGCAAACTGTTTGCAGGCAGCAGCAGTGCTTAACTGGCAGGAAGAAGAAAAAACCGTTATTAACTTTTATAAAAAACTCCTTGGCTGATCATTTACATATTGTTTCGTTTGATGTGCCTTATCCTGCCGATTATGGTGGTGTGGTAGATGTCTTTTATAAGATCAAAGCCCTGCATGAGCTGGGGATGAACATTCACCTGCATTGTTTTGAATATGGACGGGGCCGGCAACCTGAGCTGGAAAAATATTGTGTTGAAGTACATTACTACCCTCGCCAGGAAGGCCACAAAGGTTTTTCATTACAGCTTCCTTATATTGTTGCGTCACGTAACGATGCTGAACTTTGGCAACGTTTGAATGCAGATAACTATCCTGTACTATTTGAAGGTGTGCACAGCACTTTCGGATTAACCAGCGGAGCTGTTACCAAAAAGAATATAGCCATCCGCTTACACAATACTGAGTTTGAATATTACAAGCAACTTGGCAAATGGGAAGTGTCACTTGTGCGCAAAGCTTATATGCAACATGAAAGCCGTTTGCTGAAGCGTTATGAGCAGCAATTGAAAGATTATCAGCTGCTGGCTATTTCGCCAAATGATTGTGTTACTTACAAAAAACTGTTTAAAGCAAGTTCTATTGAACACCTGCCTGCTTTTATACCAAACAGCACGGTTACTTCGCAGCCCGGCAAAGGCACATTTGCTTTGTATCATGGGAATTTATCTGTAGCTGAAAATGAAAAAACCGCAACCTGGTTATTAGAAAAAATTTTCAGAGATCTTGATATTCCCATTGTTATTGCAGGGAAAAATCCGTCTGTACGTTTAGCCGAATTGGTGCAAAAGCAACCATCTGCCTGTCTTGTTGCCAACCCAAGTGAAAACGAATTAGACGACCTGATGCAGAAAGCCCAGGTGCATGTATTGCCTTCCATGATGCAGTCGGGTATTAAACTGAAATTACTGAATGCCCTGTTCAAAGGCAGACATGTAATTGTAAACAAAGAAATGATTGAAGGTACAGGCACAGAACAAGCCTGCCAGCAAGCAGACAACGTCAAAGAAATGAAATACCATATCTACCGTTTATTCCACAAAGAATTTACGGAACAGGATATACAGATCAGGAAAGAATTACTGCAAAACTTATTCAACAACAAAAAAAATGCAGAGCATCTTATACGTGTGCTACACTAGCATTATCCCACACTTTACCGCCTTCTGTCTTTAATGTACGTGCAGGATAATTTTTGATCACCATAAAATCATGGGTGGCCATAATTACGGTGGTATTGTAATCCTTTGCTACCTGGAACAAGAGCTTCATAATTTCATCACTGGTTTCAGGGTCAAGGTTACCTGTAGGCTCATCGGCCAATATTAATTTAGGAGAGTTGAGCAGTGCACGTGCAATATCCACACGCTGTTGTTCGCCACCGCTCATTTCAAATGTCATTTTAAATCCTTTCGATTTCAATCCCACTTTATCCAGCACATCATTGATCTTTTCTTCCATCAGGTTTTCATCTTTCCAGCCTGTTGCCTTCAACACAAACTTTAAATTTTCATGCACATTACGATCAGTGAGCAGTTGAAAATCCTGAAACACCACACCCAGGCTGCGGCGGAGAAAAGGAACTTTCTTCCAATCCATCTCTCGCAGGTTAAAGCCTGCAACAGTAGCCTCGCCTTCAGTAAGCGGCAACTCGCCATACAATGTTTTTAATAAAGAAGATTTACCTGTGCCCGTTTTACCCACCAG
>NZ_CAMLGT010000080.1 GCF_946479605.1 uncultured Lacibacter sp. | reverse complement strand
TTATTACCCTTTCGTGAAAAGCGGATGGTGGGGCCGTTTATTTTTATTGATCACATGGGGCCAGTGCAAATGAATGAACGGGAGAACATGGATGTGTTGCCACATCCGCATATTGGCTTAAGCACACTCACGTTTTTGTTTGAAGGCAGTATTATGCACCGTGATACATTGGGTACGGAAGTGGAAATAAAGCCCGGCGCTGTTAACTGGATGACGGCGGGCAAGGGCATCGTACACAGCGAACGTACGCCGGCGTACCTGCGTCATTCAACCAAGGCCATGCATGGTTTGCAGATATGGGTGGCCTTACCAAAAGAACTTGAATTTATGGAGCCGGAATTTTTTCATATTGAAAAAGAACAATTACCTGCATGGGAAGAAGGTGGTTTGCAGTATAAGTTAATTGCAGGTGAAGCTTGCGGACACAAATCGGCAGTGCCGGTGTACAGCAAATTGTATATGATAGAAATAAAAAGCACTGCTACACAAACCGTAGAGATAGGCAGTGAGTTGTATGGCGAATCGGGTTTGTATATACTGGAAGGAAGTATTGAAAGCGAAGGCAACGTGTACCAGCCTAAACAACTGCTGGTAGCAAAAGACAGCAGCCTTTGTACATTCACCATTCATGCAGGCAGCACCATTTATATTTTTGGTGGAGAACCTTTCCCGGAAGAACGTTTTATTGACTGGAATTTTGTAGCAAGCAATAAAGAAACATTACAGGAAGCAAAACGCAAATGGATTGCACAGGAGTTTCCGAAAATAAAAGGAGAGGAGAACGAGTTTGTGCCTTATCCATTGCAGAAGCGATAGCATGAAGTTAACCATCAACTAATGTATGACCACACCCAACAACTTTGCGGCTTATTACAAAACCATCAGCAATGCGGAGTTGCTGAGTATACTGGATAAGCCGGACAACTATCAGCCAATTGCTATTGAAGCAGCTAAACAGGAATTGGTAAACCGTGAGCTTTCCGAAACAGAAATAGCAGAAGCAAGGGAAGAATTAAATGCTGTGCTGCTGCAGGAAGCCGAGCAAAAAGAAAAACGCAAAGCATTTGAAGAGAAGTTAACCAACACCGGTAATGAGTTGATCGATACTATCAGTCCTGTGCAGCCAGGCGCTCCTTCAGCAGAACGGATGCTTCGTTTTCTTGTGATCGTGTTTGGGATCATGGCGCTCTATTGGTCTTATAAAAAATGGGAAGAAGTGTGGTACTTCTCGGATGTTTTTCTGGAATATGACGAAAGCATAATGTATTTTCTGCCGCTGTTGGTATTTATTGCAGGAACGATATTGTTATGGAAGCGCAAGAGTATAGGATGGTCGCTGGTGGTTATTTACATGTTTGTGTCAGTAGCCACGATTGTATTCATGTTTGCAAAATTCTTTAAAAGCAGGTTTGTTGATGATGAATCTGATTCTGCATATTCATTTTTTTATATTTCTTCACCTTATGTGCTGCTCATTCAATTGTTGTTTTATGGCGGTTCGCTTTGGGCATTGAGCAGCAAAGGCATCAGGCAACTCTTACTTGTAGGTGAAAACAAATTCTTCTTTACATTTCTTGTAGCTGCTGTGCTGGCATTTCTTTCTGTGCTTACTATGTGGTGATGTTTTTATTTTTCTTATCGGTTGGAGTCTCCTCCAACCGAAACAATCAACAGCTTAATAATCCAGCACCACCAGTTTACCATCCATGGTTGATGCAACAAGTGTATGCTCATTCAGCAAACGGATGGTATTCACCATGGAGTTGTCGATCTTGTGTTGCCACACAACCTGTTTGGTTGCAGGGTTTACACAATACACTACACCATTGCGTGTGCCAAAGTACACAAGTCCTTTCTTTTCAAACAGCATCGATGGTACATGCTCGTAACCAAAACCACAATGTATTTTGATGGCGCTTTGTTTACTGTTGCTGTTGGCATATACAGCAAGTGTATCCTGCATGGTTTTACCATAGACCATACTGCCATCTTCCGATATACCGATCGATTCACGAACAGCAGCATCATTATTGCGCCACAGCAGTTCGCCTGTTTCAACATTTAATGCAGTTATGTATCTGTCGGGCGCCACCACATATACCACACCGTTAGCAGCAACAGGAGTGCAGGCTGCAGGTGAGTAATTAATAATGCTTGATCCGTTATTCCATTTCCAGCGCAGGGAGCCATTGCTGCTGTTAAGCGCATACAGGTTTCTGTCCCATGCACCAAAGATCAGCAGACCGTTGTACAGTAAAGGTTTGCTGACAACGGGGCCATTCAGTTCAGCAAACGTCCAGATGCTGTTACCTGTTTTTACATGCAAGGCATAAAAGCTGTTATTGCTGCCGCCAATGAAAACCGTATCGCCGTTAATAATGGGAGAGCCAAGCACGGCTACACCTGTTTCTTTTTTCCATTGCAGTTTACCGGTTTTTGTATTCAAACAGTAAATGTTGCCATCAGCAGAACCCATCACAACACTGTTGCCGCTAACTACAGGCGACGAAAACACCGCACCTGTTGTTTGGTAACTCCATTTCTGTTTTCCTGTTTGCAGATCATAGGAAGCAATGCGTCCGTTCTGATTGCCAACAATCACCTGCTTATCTGCCACAGCAGGTGTGGAAATAATATTTGCTTCCGATGAAAATGACCAACGTTGTTTCACTTGTGTGTACGTGTTGTTCATGCTGTAATCAGGCCGTGTAAATTTCTTTTGTTCATCATAGTTGTGTTGTTGAATGGCAACAGCTGTCCATTGTTTCAATTGCGGGTTGCCGGGTTTCTTTTCACTGAACAGAATGGAATCCATTCGCACATCTACAATATTGTAACCACCCACCGCTGCTTTTGCACGCAGGTTGGAGCGGCCCATTACACCGGGAACATCTTCAAAGTTCATGGCACGGTTGTTATGCCCATGACCGCACAATGCAGCCCAGGTGTTGTGCTTGCGTAAACGGTCGGTTATTTCATACCAGTTATCAAGCCCGCTATCAAGTGGATAGTGATTGAGAAAGATGACGGGTTGTTGTGGTTTTAATTTCTTCAACTCAGCATCCAGCCAGTTTACTGCATTGCGTGGCACATGTCCATCGCTCATACGCACATAAGGCCCCGATGCACAACCAAGAAAACGGATGCCCTCATGTTCAAAACTGAATTTATCGTAACCAAACACGGTGCTGAACATATCGCCGCCGCTCTCGCTCCAGCCCGTATCATGGTTGCCGGGAATGATGTAGTATTTAATATGCAAACTGTCGAAGATGCGTTTGGCTTCTTTCAGTTCTTTATTGGTGCCCAGTTCGGTAATATCACCGGTAATCACTACAAATGCAATATCGCCTTGTGCATTTATATCACGCACTGTACGTAACAGATCTTCTTCCGCACCACCATTGGGTGAGCCAATATGTGTATCGGAAATAAAGGCAAAACGAAAAGGTTTGTGCTGTGCCTGTGCAAAGGAGGCAATAAAAAGCAGGAGGGTAAAGAAGAGTTGCTTCATACAGCAAGTTAACCATTCAATTGCTTTTTTAGACAAATGTCCTTTTCATCTTTCTGCTGCAAGTGGATTTTTGTAACTGAATAATTTTACTATGCATCAAGTAGCCAAAGATGTTTTTCATATTCCCTTAATGCCCCGCAACAGCATCAACTGTTATATCATCGAAGGAGTGTTGATCGATTCGGGCATTCGTTCTTCTTACACTAAAATCTCAAAAAGCATCAGCAAAGTGCCTGTGCATGCACATGCATTAACACATGCCCATGCCGATCACCAGGGTTGCACACATCTTTTGTGTGTTGACTATAACTTGCCCTTGTATTGCCATCCGCTGGAAGTGCAGCGTGCTGAAACAGGATTGGTAACAACTGAATATCCATCTGCTGAAAATGTGATCGCTAAGTTTCAGCAATCATACTGGGCTGGGGGAGGACATAAAGTAGATGGAACGATAAAAGAAAATGACCATGTTGGAAATTTTACAGTCGTGGAAACACCGGGCCATGCATCGGGTCATATTTCTTTTTTCCGTGAAAGTGATGGCGTACTTATTGTAGGCGATGCGGCCACCAATATGAACCTGCTTACAACGGTAAGAGGCCTGCATCTGCCACCGGGTATCTTTACAACCGATCAGTTAAAAAATATTTCATCGCTGAAAAAACTGGCACAGCTGAATCCACGCATCATTTGCTTTGGTCATGGCCCGGTATTAAAAAATGAACACAGGCAGTTTGAGCAGTTTGTGCAAAAGTGCGGACAGGCTTAACCATGTTCTCAGCAGCCCATTGACATTGAAACAATGCGATGCAGGTGGTCATTTCTTTTTTAGTTACTATTTTCACCGTGCATGATAAATATTAACGAGTTAGCAAATGATGTTTCAAACGGATTGAAGTTAAGGGATGGAACCTGGCAGCATGCTGTTGTTTATGATCTGAGCACAAGTAGTGATTTCTGGAACAAGGCTTCAATTGTTGCAATTGCAAAAGACCATGCAAAAGATCCTGTTTCTGCGTTCATTTATTTGCTTCAAAAAGAGATGAAATCAATGTCGCTATGGGAACAGCAGTGGGGTAATGAACTTCCTGCAATAACCGACTTTGTAAAACAGCTTGAGCTGTGGGGCCGTTTCTCCAATTGTTCGGGTTATGAAGTTACCATTGAAAAGTTTTGGAAAAGTTATGATGCAACAATAAGTGGCATCACTTCCGATGCCGGTTTCGTGTATAGCAAAGAAGGCGTAGAAACTTCATACACTCATCAACTGGAAAAAGAAAAAATACTGCAGGTGATTTGTTTTGATGATCACTGGAATGAACAGAACTTCTTCATCGAAACCACCGAAGAATGGATATTGTTCAATTGGGTAACAATGGCCTGATGGAGTGATGATGTTGTATCTTTTTTGAAAGCGTTCGGAAAACAACAACTGCCATTCATTAACCAGCCGCCGCCGTTTAATAAATACCGCTTCCTGCAAAATTCTCTTTCTCTCACCTTTGTTCTGCTTCAGCACTTGACAAAGAAGATCTTTCGCTGTACATTACTGTTGAAGTTGAGAAACATTTTTAAACTTTAAACTAAAAAACATGAATGCAAATAAAGCATTATGGGAGAAGGGAGATTTTACACGCATTGCCGCTACCATGCGTGAAAGCGGTGAAGAGCTTGTTGCCAGGATTGGTGTAACCAGCGGCATGAAAGTGCTTGATCTTGGTTGTGGAGATGGTACTACTGCTATACCCGAAGCAAAAGCCGGCGCAGAAGTATTAGGTGTTGATATTGCACAAAACCTGGTTGCTGCCGGCAACAAAAGAGTGCAGGAGCAAGGGATTACAAATTGTCGTTTCCAGGAAGGCGATGCCAGCAATTTAAGTGAGTTGGCTGATAACAGTTTTGATATGCTGGTGAGCATTTTCGGAGCCATGTTTGCGCCAAAGCCTTTTGATGTGGCGAAAGAAATGGTGCGTGTTACAAAGCCCGGCGGTAAAATTGTAATGGGCAACTGGATACCAGGCGATCCTACACTGGTGGCACAAATATTAAAGATCAGTTCTTCTTATACGCCGCCGCCACCGGAAGGGTTTATCAGCCCAATGACATGGGGTGTGGAAGATCATGTTACCGAACGTTTTGGCAACGCAGGTATTACAAAAGAAAATATTTCATTTACAAGAGATACATATACCTTCAATGCGCCGTATTCGCCCACAGAATTTGTAAACATGTTTAAAACATATTACGGGCCCACCATGAATGCGTTTGAAGCAGCCGAAAAAAATGGCAAGGCTGCGGAACTGCAACAGGAGCTGGAAACATTGTTCAATAATCAGAATAAAAGCGGTTCGGCAACCACTACAAGTATACCGGCCACTTTTTTACGGGTAACAGTTCATTGCTGATACCTTACTTATAGTTTGGTTTATCCCGGGACCGGCAATAACTGATCCCGGGATTTTCTTTTTCTGTTGATGCGATGCTGATGATGATACGAAAGCGTGGTCAAACAAAAAAACAGCTGCATAAAATCTGTAACTTTAAAAGAAGCAGTAATTGATTGTTTTATGAACAAAGCAGAGATCACCGGCATTGCTCCATTTTTTATTGTACGGAATGTGCCTGCCGCACTAAGTTTTTATCATGAGCAGCTGGGGTTTACTATTACATTCCAGGGGCCGCAGGAAGATGATGTTTTCTTTGGTATTGTGCAGCGTGGTGCTGCTATGATCATGATGAAGGATATTGGTGTAGAACCTGTACCTAATTATACACGTGATATTAAACAAGGGATTGCCCGCTGGGATGCTTACATTCATGTGCCTGATCCCGATGCATTGGCAGAGGAATTTGCATCACGCAACGTTGAATTTTTCCTGCCACTGATGGATAATGATGAAGATGGACTTCGTGGTTTTGAAATAAAGGATACAGACGGATATATTTTGTATTTCGGTCGCCTGCAAAAGAACTAAGTAATATATCCTGTTATAGAAGTTTATTCTTTTGATGCTTAATTTTCATGCCTGAAGTTTAATTTTATATTAGCACACAATCAGACTAGCTGTTCTTATGCCTGTTAAAAAGCAAACAACCATACAGAAGAAAGAAGTGGAAACATTTTGTCCTTCAAGTCCAAAGGAGTGGAGGAAGTGGCTAAAGCAACACCATGAAACAAAACAATCGGTGTGGTTACTGTTATATAAAACCAGTTCTTCAAAACCCAGTGTATCCTGGTCGGATGCGGTAGACGAAGCGTTGTGTTTTGGCTGGATTGACAGTGTACGCAAAACGATCGATGCAGAATCGTTTGTTCAGCTATTTGGCAAGCGTAAACCCAAAAGCGGATGGTCGAAGATCAATAAAGATAAAGTAACACGTTTAACAGAAGAGGGGCTTATGACAAAAGCTGGAATAGCTTGCGTTGAAACAGCAAAGCAAAACGGTTCATGGTCGTTGTTTGATGCTGCGGAAGAATTAAAAATTCCTGCTGATCTTACAAAGGCATTTAAAGAATGGCCCGGATCAAAAAAATATTTTCTCAGTATCAGCAAATCGAGCCGTAAAGCCATCCTGCAATGGTTGGTACTTGCCAAACGTGCGGAGACAAGGCAAAAACGAATAGCAGAAATAGCTGAGCTGGCTGGCCGGCACATGAAGCCAAAACAATTTATGTAGGTAGTTGAATGAATACCGATCAGCAGTCTTTGGTTTCCAGTTAATCAATTTCCGGCATACCGGAAATACCGAAAATTCGCTGTACATTTTTTTTAACTCGTTTCATACATTAGCAGGCTGTTGTTTTAGTTCAGGGGATAATGTATCTGTTACAAGGAAACATTCATATTTAATAAACAATCACCAAGCATGCGGAAAAACTATTTTTTCTTGGCCAGCCTGTTTTTGCTGTTCTTGTCGGTATTTGCATTTTCAGATAACTTATTCTATGATGTACAGCAGGAGAGTAACAGCGATCCTAAATTCATAGTTCATGGTTTGTTCTTTCTTGCATGGTTCATTATCCTGGTCATTCAAACAGGATATATCAGAAAAGGAAATTATAAAGCACATCGCACACTTGGCATCATGGGTATGCTGATAGGGCTCGGTGTTATTATCAGTACATTTTATGTGTTTGTCGTGATTTACGAAGGTTGGTCGGTAATGCCATTCCAGGTAAAGGCCAACCGCATCTTTACCACAAGTTTTGCAGTGCTGATCTTGCTGGCCTGCCTCAACAGAAAAAATGGCAGTAAGCATAAACGCTATATTTATGTCGGAACTCTTTACGTACTGGGGCCTGTTCTCGACAGAGTTGTTGGAAAGCTGATGTCGATAGATTCATTGACAGGCCCCGTTATCTTTGAAGCAATTATATGGAACCTGCTGTTTGGTTCCTTATTTATTTATGATTGGAAAACGCTAAAAAAGATACACCCAATCAGCTGGATTGGATGTATATGGTTTTATTTGGTGTGGATCATGAGTGTTATATTTTGAGGATGTAATAAAAAAAGGATCAGTTAATCTTTTTGTTCCGCTACAGTATAAATAGTTTTGCTTTACCTGAAAGGATACAGGTACAAGTAAAAGAATTTAATGAAGCTTTTTATATATGCCCACACTGGTTCACTTAGCTGATGAAAGAGATGCACCCCGCATTTTAAAAAATGGGATTAAGCCGGGAAAATACCGGACAGGTGTTTTTTGCATGCCGGTATTACAAAATTTTTATGTTACACATCAATGGTTGCGTGAGCTAAAGCGTAGAGGTGTAAATAATTTTGTAGGCATTTATTTTAAAGTTGACAATACGCAAATGGTCTATGCCGGAAAGTACAATCATCAGCACAGGTATATTACACTTGGTGCTGCTGTAAAAGACATCATGAGTATGAATGATCCGCTTGGTTACGAACTTATTATTGACCGCAAAATAGAACCGGGTGAAATAACAAAGATCAAAGCACTGTCGCAAACCATTGGCTGGAGGTACAGGCCCGATGCACATGGTACTAAACCCTGCCCCTGCGACTATTGTATAAGAACAGATATTAATGCAAACAAACTGCGGGAAAGATTAAGACCAAGAGAAAAAACAGACGACTATCAAACCCTTCTGCAAAAAATAAAGGTAAGCAGGTACGATGATGAAATTGTGAGCCTGTTGTATGAAATGCAGCGAAAGAAGAGAAGGAGTGATCCGCAGGAATTGGTAACATTATTCAAAACAGCAAATGCGTCGGTTGTTGAAACACTTGTTGCCACACTTGGTTATTTTCGTCATAAGAACACAGCCGCAATACTGCGTCAGTTTCTTTTGCATGAGCATTCCGATGTGCGTGAAAGAAGCGCAGAAAGTTTGCTAATGATCAACCGTGAAAAAGGTTTGCAGCTTTTGCAGCAGTACACACATGATGCTGTTTTACAAAAACTGCTGGAAGAAGAGATGGCAGATGGACCGGAATAATAATTTCTTGTTTTTATAAACGTAAAAAAATGTATGCTCACAGCTATTCATCCCAAACTGCCGATGCGTGATATTTTCCGTACAAGGGCTTACTACACGCAATTAGGGTTTCAGCAAGCTGGTAATGATTATGATGGTTACCTGATGATGAAACTTGATACTGTTGAAATTCACTTCTTTGTGTTTAAAGAACTTGACCCATTGGAGAATTATGGACAGGTGTACATCCGTACAACCGGTATTGATGCATTGTATGCATCTCTTACTGCAAATAATATTACTATTCATCCCAATGGTCATTTGCAGATAAAGCCATGGGGCCAAAAGGAATTTTCATTGCTGGATCCGGATCATAACCTGCTCACATTTGGAGAAGCTGTTGATTGAAAAAAATCCAAAAAAACAAAGTTTAAAATTCAAAAACAATAAACCAGAAATAACTATCCTCCCGTTTGACCTGTTCTCACCTTTATCTTTTTTTTACCGGCATTCTTTTTTTCGTAATCAAGAATTTCTTTGGGCTTCGTTTTTTCTTTTGGTGTTTCTTTTTTGGTGGTGGTTTCGTCAGCCGGAGCATTCGGATCTTTTTTTACAATACCGTTTGCAGTACCTGTGCCATCATCCAACTTGCCTAAAATGAAATTTTCTTTGCGTAATACTTTTCCTGTGCCAGGTTCATAAATGGTCCAGAAACCATGTGCCACCGAACTTGCTTCCATCTTTACTTCCACCAGGTACACTTTTTTGGGATCATTTACATCAAACACTTCAATGGTTTCTGTTGGCTTCTCAGGGTTTTGTGCCAGCCAGCTTTCTTCACGCACCATATCGCCCATGGCATTAAAGTATTGTTGTTTGCCGTGTTTGTTTCCCCAGCGGTAAAATTCAATTGCCAGTACATCGCCCATTAATGTGTACACACGCCAAGGGCCTTCTTTTTTATCGTTCTTATAAACGCCTTCTTCTTCATAACCCGGTTCACCACGTACTTCTTCCACACGCACCACCCATTTGCCCTGCTTCAGGTTGTTTACATCGGTACAGTTGAGCGTATCGCCCTTTACGCCAATGGTATAGTCTTTACACTGGGCTGTACCGCTCATCCAAAAAAGGAAGCTGCATACAGCACTTAAGGTCAACATTCGTAAGTTTGAAACGGTTATCATATTATACATGAGATTAAAACAACTGCACAGGATGTACCAGTACAAAACGACTGCAATGTTCAAAAATTGCACCCTTAAAGTTACCCATCTTCTTTCTTTTCTGCTTTTTGTTCTTGTTTCAACCGCACAAATTAAGCCAACCACTGCCGATGAGCGGCAAAAAGGTATGTTGGTGCGTAAAGAACTTGAAAAAAAATCGCTGCTGAAAGATGTAAAATTCCGCAATATTGGCCCTTCTGTTATGAGTGGCCGTGTGGTAGATGTTGATGTAAACCCCGAAGATCCCACTGAGTTTTACGTGGCGTATGCAAGTGGAGGTTTATGGCACACAAAAAATAACGGACAGTCCTTTACACCCATTTTTGATAATGAGGATGTAATGACCATTGGCGACATTGCCGTAAAATGGTATGGCAGCCGTATGATATGGGTGGGCACCGGCGAAGTAAACAGCAGCCGTTCTTCTTATGCGGGTAATGGCGTGTACAAAAGTGCAGATAATGGTAAAACATGGGAATATCTTGGTTTACCCGAAAGCCATCATATTGGTAAAGTGCAGCTGCACCCAACTGATCCTAACACAGCATGGGTGGCAGCATTGGGTCATTTGTATTCGCCCAATAAAGAGCGTGGTGTGTACAAGACAACTGATGGTGGTAAAACATGGAAGCTCACATTGGCTGTTGATGACAACACCGGTGCAGTGGAAATGGAGATCAATCCCAACAACCCGAACGAACTGTATGCTGCTATGTGGCATCGTACACGCCGTGGCTGGACGTTTACCGAAAGCGGCCCCACGAGCGGTATTTATAAAAGTACCGATGGTGGTAACAACTGGAAGATCATCAGCGGACCCGGCAGCGGTTTTGCTGAGGGAAAGAAATTAGGACGTATTGGCTTAAGCGTGTATGCACAAAACCCAAACATTGTGTATGCTGTAATTGACAATTATGATGCAGTGCCCGATACCGGTCGCAGAAGACAAACAGGCGATACGACCATTCAGTTAAAACATTTCAAGACCATGACTGCAGAACAGTTTCTTGCGCTTGAAACAAATAAACTGGATTCATTTATGCGTCGTCAGCGTTTCCCTGCAAAATATACAGCTGCATCTGTGAAAGATATGGTGCGTGCAGGCAAAATTCAGCCCGTTGCCTTGTGGGATTATTTTGATGCAGGTGATGATGGTTTCAGCGGCAGTGTGAAAGGTTGTGAAGTGTACCGCAGCGATGATGCAGGTAAAACATGGAAACTGGTGAACAACAAATTGCCTGCGGCTTTCAGCACGTATGGTTATTACTTCGCAAAAATTTATGTGGCTCCATCAAACCCCGATAAAATTGTGGTGCTGGGTGTAAGCGCATGGATGAGTGTTGATGCAGGCAAAACCTTTAAAGTAATTGATGGACGGAATGTACATGCCGATCATCATGCGTTATGGATCAACCCTAAACGTGAATCGCACATGATCAATGGAAATGACGGGGGTATCAATATCACATACGATGATGGTGCCAACTGGTACAAAGCCAACTCGCCATCATTAGGCCAGTTCTATGCCATTACAGTTGATGATGCAAAACCTTACAATGTGTATGGCGGTTTGCAGGACAATGGTTCATGGTATGGCCCAAGCACAAACCGTGAAACAGTTGACTGGCACGATAACGGCAATTATGCATTCAAATCAATTGGTGGTGGCGATGGCATGCAGGTGCAGATTGATACAAGAGATAATACAACCGTTTATTCAGGTTCACAATTTGGTGCATATGGCCGGGCCGATAAAACAAAACCATTCCAGGGTCGTGTAAGTGTGCGTCCGCAACATGAGCTTGGCGATAAGCCGCTGCGTTTTAACTGGCAATCACCCATCCTTTTATCAAAGCACAACCAGGATGTATTTTATTTCGGCACCAACCGTTTTCACCGCAGTTTCAACAAAGGTGAAAATGCACAGAACATGAGTGGCGATCTTACCGGTGGCAAGCGTGAAGGCAATGTGCCGTTTGGTACGTTGGTAACAATGAGCGAATCGCCACTGCGCTTCGGTCTTATTTATACAGGTAGTGATGATGGTTATATTCATGTAACAAAAGATGGTGGTTACAGCTGGACAGCGGTTCATACAAAATTGCCCAAGCAGGTTCAAGGCTTGTATGTAAGCCGTGTAATTGCATCGAAATACAAAGAGAGCCGTGTGTATGCTACATTAAACGGTTACCGTAACGATCATTTTGCTGCATGGGTATTTGTGAGTGATGATTATGGTACTACATGGAAACAGATCTTTACTGATCTTCCTGTAGAACCGGTGAATGTGATCCGTGAAGATCCAAAACAGGAAAACCTTCTTTATGTAGGTACCGATCATGGGTTGTATGTATCAGTTGATGCCGGCGCCAGCAGCATGGCATGGATGAGTGAATTGCCAAGAGTTTCTATTCATGATATCGCCATTCAGGAACGGGAAAACGAAATTGTACTGGGTACACATGGCCGCAGTATTTACATTGCCTCACTCAACGAAGTGCAGAAGCTGGCAGCGGACAAAGCCTATTATGAAAAGAAAAAAAGCGAATTAAAATAAGTTTAATTGCCATTTGTCATTTCAGGCAACAATATTGCAGGGAATTTGTTTTAACTTAAATCTTTTAAAAAACAGAAGAACATGAAACGTATAACAAGTTTATTGTCTGTCTTTACATTGTTTGTGGCATTTACAGCTTGTGCACAAAATCAAAAACCAAGTCCTCCGGCATCAGCAGAATTTAAAGCAGGGGGTGCAGCTATCAAGATCAGTTACAGTGCTCCATCAGTAAAGGGTCGTGAAATTTGGGGCAAGTTGGTGCCTTATGGCGAAGTATGGCGCACAGGTGCTAATGAAGCAACTGTTTTTGAAACAGACAAGGATATTAAAATTGAAGGAAAAACCCTGCCTGCAGGTAAATATGGATTGTTTACTGTGCCTGGTAAAGATTCATGGGAAATTGTGTTCAACAAAACATGGAAACAATGGGGTGCCTATCAATACAAACAGGCAGATGATGTGTTGCGTGTAACAGTAAAACCTGTTGCAGCTGATATGACGGAAACCCTGAAGATTGATGGTGACAGCAATGGCGCTACCATCAAATGGGAAAAGCTGAGCGTTCCTTTTAAGATCTCACAATAAGCATAAACCATCAATGTGTTATCTGATCCCTTCCCGCATGCCGGGAGGGGATTTTTCATTTCACAGCTTATCCACAGCAAAAAAGAGCAGTGCCCCAGCGCCCTGATTAATGAGTAGTTTGCAGCGCATGAAGGATTCCCGGAACATATTATTGATTATTGTGTCGCTTTGTTTGGTGGGTACCTGGGCCTATCATTTATACGATAAGAACAGTTATGCTGCAAAAGAACAGGTATTGGTACCTGTAAAAGATTCGCTTGCCGAACAAACAAGAGTGAATGATTCGTTGCGTATTGCGTATAACAGTTTGCTGAAGCAAATTGATTCATCCCGTTCAGTACCCCCCGTAATGGATACGGCTGTTGTTACAAATGGCAGTACAAAAAATGAAATTGATAGTTTACGAAATGAAATAGCGGCTATACTTGCCATAAATAATTTAACGAAAGAAGATCTGCGTCGTGCAGAAGAAAAGATCAGACAGTTGCAGCAACGGTTATC